>URHJ01000004.1 GCA_900547465.1 uncultured Mycoplasmatota bacterium
TTTCCTATATTAGTATCCAAAAACATATCAAAGTACTTTCTTCTTACATGAATATTATCTACATTTCTCTCTAAATTTAAGAACTTAATATCTTTAACTTCTACTTCTAAAACAGCTTCCAGTACTTTAGATAATATATCTTTACTATCCTCCCTCATAAATACTTCTTTAAATGCTCTATCACTACGACAAGTATAAAATTTTTCTTTTGTTTCTAACATTTCTACCTCCTAAATATTGTGAAGGAAGCTACTTTAAGAATGAAATAGAAAAAGAAAAGTAACTTCCTTCTACATCTATTATTGTAAAAAGAAATTACTTTTCCCTAATTTTTTCCATATCTTTTATTAAATTTTTCTATTGCAGAAAGTCTCTTAGTTTTATTTTTACCACTGCTATATTCATCCAAATCTTCACTTTCCATACAAAAACCTTTATCTGATTCATAATAAACCGGAAACATTGAAAGTATTTGTTTACTATTTGGTAAAGTAATGACTTCTAGTTCATTTATCATCTTATTATGAACAGGTGAATATCCAATTCTTGGATATGGTATTATATAAAGATCCATATCATAAGAACCATATTTATATTTCTGATCTAATTTAGCACCAATATTATAAAAAAGTTCTCTTACATCGATTGTCTCAGAAAAACTACTATTACAACTATTATCTACATGTTTATCAAATATATGATTAATTGCTAATTCATCATCATAATTAAGTATTTGTTTTTCTGTATATGTGTAATTATCTCTATGAAAAGGTATCCCCTCTTTTACCATGGAGTAAACTTTTATTCTATTTAAAGCATTTATCTCTCTAATATCCATAAAATCTTTATTAATCTTATCTACTAACTTTATACTTTTATCATAATATCCCAATTTAAATTCTATTAACGCCAAATAATAATATACCACATTTTTAATTTTTTCATCTTGTGTAATATCTATTTTAGACAAATATTCATATGCTTTTTCATAATCAAATTTTTGAATATATAAAGCTCCCAGTTTTAAATCAGCATAAGGTATTATCGATGAATCATCTATTTTTGAATAATAACTATATGCCGTTTTTTCATCTTTTTGACTCATGTATATATCACCCATGGTAATATAAGCTCTTTGTTTTGTTCCATTACTTAACTTTATAATATCTTTGCAAATAGTTAAAGCTTCATATCCTCTATTTAATCTTGTTAAAATATTAGCCTTAGTCAAAAGTAATTGTAGATGTAATTTATTTTTTCGATTATCCAAATTTAATGCTGAATCAATATAATCATTTGCTTTATCGTAATTCGAATTAGTCATTTCTATCCTAGCTAAACAATAATACTTCTGTTTTTTATACTCATTAAAACTGGGATTAGCATGTCTAAGTTCTTTTTTTGCTGAATCTATATTACCAATATCTATATATACTCGAGCTTTATTAATTCTTATTAAATCGTTATATCTTTTGTTTATCTCTTCATCCTTAAAATTAAGAACCTCAAGAGCTTTATATGGTTCATTATTACTTACATAAATTCTGTGTAAAAGAAGATTTCCTGAAAATTCAAAATCATTTTCTATAGCCATATTAGCATACTTTTTTGCTTCATCATAGTTTTTATTAATCATTTCTATTTTTGCTAAACCAACATACGCATTTCCTATTGCTTTTTTTGATTTAGCATCAATCAATACTTCTTGATATATATCATTTGCCTCTTCATACTTTCCACTAACTCTTAATATATCAGCATACAAAGACTTAGCATAACTATCATTTGGATAATCAATTAAATATAATTTAATTTCATCTTCTACTATCTCAATCTTAGATGATCTAAACATCTCTTTTATCTGTTGTAATTTTGCATTATTACTATATGCCATATACTATCTCCTTTAAATGTCCTGTAAATAAAAGACTTCTACGAAGCCTTTTATTAATTATTATTTTTTATTATCTATAACATCTTTCATTAAATTTAAGAATTCAATTTTTGAAACAGTTGTTGTTTCTTTTTGTCCATGTAGTCTATAACTAACAGTATCGTTTTCCTTTTCTTGATCACCAATAATTAAAGTATATGGAATTTTAGCAGTTTGAGCTTCTCTTAACCTATATCCTAGTTTCTCATTTCTAAGATCACTTTCTACTCTTATACCATTTTCTTTCAAATATAGTTCTATATTCTTTGCATACTCTCCTTGATGTTCACTAGATACAGGAATAACTTTAACTTGAACAGGAGCAAGCCATGTAGGTAAATCACCTTTAGTCTCTTCTAATAAGAATGCTACAAATCTATCAAGAGAACCTAAAATAGCTCTATGAATAACAACAGGTCTTTCCTTTTTACCACCTTCATCTACATATTCAAGTTCAAATCTCTCAGGTAATAAGAAATCTAATTGACAAGTAGATAATGTTACATCATGACCAATTGCACTCTTTACTTGAACATCTAATTTTGGTCCATAAAAAGCCGCTTCACCTTCTGCTTCATAGTAAGGAATATTTAATTCAGTTAACACTTTTCTAAGTTCATTTTCTGCCATATCCCACATTTCATCATTATCAAAATACTTTTCTTTATCATTTTTATCTCTTAATGATAGTCTAAATTCGTAATCGTTAAAACCAAAATCTTTATATACATCAAGTATTAGTTTTACAACACCAGCAAATTCATCTTTGATTTGACTAGGAGTACAAAATATATGAGAATCATTTTGAGTAAAAGCACGAGTTCTTTCTATTCCACATAGTGATCCACTTGATTCATATCTAAAATCATTAGCTACTTCTGCAATTCTTATAGGTAAATCTCTATATGAATGTAGTGAATTTTTAAACATCATCATATGATGAGGACAATTCATTGGTCTTAAAACATATGCTTCATCATCTAATTCCATTGATGGGAACATGTCTTCTTGATAATGATCCCAGTGTCCACTAGTTTTATATAATTCAACATTTCCAAGTGATGGAGTCATAACATGTTTATATCCTAATTCTAATTCTTTATTTGTAATATAATCAACTAAAGTCTTTCTTAAAATAAAGCCATTTGGTAACCACATTGGTAATCCTTTACCAACTAACTCTGAGAACATAAATATACCTAAATCTTTCCCTAATTTTCTATGATCTCTCAACTTACATTCTTCTAAGAATTCCAAATGTTCATTTAACTCCTCTTCTGTTGGAAAGCAAATACCATAAATTCTTTGAAGCATCTTATTTTTAGCGTCACCTTTCCAATATGCTCCTGAAACCTTTAATAATTTAAAATATTTCAATTCTTTTACAGTATCAACGTGAGGTCCACGACATAAATCTGTAAAATCTCCTTGTGTATAACAACTAATAACAGTACTATCTTCATCCATTCTATTTATTAAATCAACTTTATATGGATCATTACCAAATTTTTCTAAAGCTTCTTTTTTTGAAAGTTCTTCTCTAACTATTCTCTTTCCATCTTTAGATATTTTTTTCATTTCTTTTTCTATTTTAGGTAAATCTTCTTCTGTTATTACTTTATCACCTAAATCTATATCATAATAAAATCCTTCTGAAATAACTGGTCCAACCCAAAACTTAGCCTCTGGATATAAATGTTTTACTGCTTGAGCAAGTAAATGTGCACATGAATGATTCATTACACTTAATTTTTCATTTTCTTTTATATTTATCATAATACATATCTCCTTTATTTTCTTTTTTTACTCTTATGAAATGATTTTTGGAACATAGCCGTTCTTGATATATGCTGCATAACCTTATAATCTTCATACTCTTCCCCAACTAAGTGTTCTATTTCCTTAACTATGGAAAAAGCATCATATTCTAAACCTTGCTCCATCAATATTTTTTCTCTTCTTTTTTTCATTTCTTTCTCAGACATTTCTAATTCTTCTAACAATTGCATACCAGACTTATAATCTGGATTTTTATAAGCAATAATTTGAGATTTCTTTTTCTTAGCCGACTCCGCTCTCACTAATAAATACTTGCCTGTTGCGATATCCTCAAAATTAACATGATCAATGCCAACTCTCTTTGGAAGCTTCTTTTTCTTTTCAACTAAAATCATTTTCATTCCTTTATGAGTTAGATGTTTATCTAGTGTATAGTCAACACCCAAATATCTGGTTAAAAACTCTCTTGTTGTAATTGTTAATGAAGTACTAAAATTTTTCATTTTTACTTTCCCTCCCCTACAAAAAAAGCACACCTATATTATTATAGGAGTGCTTAACACGGTACCATCCATTATTTTTCTTAATTATTATAACGGTCTCCCGGAACTACTTTTGATAGTTCTGCTAAAAAGGTAGTAACTTAATAAGGCATTATCTATTTACACCAACCATAGACTCTCTTTATTTGTTTCTTAATAAATCATGTCCTTTATCTCTGCATTTACAGATATATCATAGCACACTTTCTAAATTTTGCAAAGAAAAAATAGCATAAATGCTATTCTTTAATTTGACTTGCTTCTATTCTAAGTTTACCAGCAAAAACTTTTCCTACTACTGTACCATCTGAACTAGTAACTTGAATATCTGAATTTGTTGCATCATCTTTTATCCATAACCTTAATGTATAATCTAAATTATATTCTTCACCTGGTTGAATAGTTCCAGTATCTAGAACTCTTTCTGAAGCTTCACCACTTTTTAATGTAGAAACTAAAGCCGTTTTTGTATCTGCACCTGTTTTTGTTAAACTATATTTTACAATGCTATCATCCATTAGTGTATCACCTTCACTAATAGTTCCATTATCTAAATAGATAGTATATTCACTTGCTACATTACCTGTGTTTTTCAAAGTAAATGTATATGGTGTTGTTGCTAAACCATCAGTATCAGACATTGGTAAGGAATCAGCTACATTTATAGCATCACCCTCATTTAATTCCAATGCTAAAGTACCAGCTTCAATCCTTACTTTCTTAGTACCATTTAAAGTTAAAGTTAACCATGCATAAGTTCCACCTAAAAGTAATACCAAAGCAAGCGCTATTGCAACTATTTGTTTTTTATTTTTTTCTACAAAATTTTTGTTTTTCTTTTCCATATCCATACAAACTCTCCTTTATTCTATACACTAATCATATCCTATTTTTTAGAAAGTTTCAATATTTTTTTATTACTTTAAAAAATAATTTCTAATTTTTTACATTATCTTGTTTTTATTTTTTGTTTTTCTCTACAATACTGACCAATAAAATAATCTATATCATTATTCTTAGCATTAATAATATCCCTGTTTTCCTTAATATTCTCTTCTAAAAGATATAAATCTTTGTCACTAGGTCTCTTAAAATAACAAACGTCAAGTGCGTGTTCAACTACAATATCAGCACTTCTTCTTAATGGTGAAGTACCATGACAATAATGTTTTAAACCTAGTCCTTCATGACTACCTTCTAAATCATAATAAGCACTCGGATACATACTAGTTAAAGCATTATATAAATTATCAAACTTTTCCCTATCTTTAGCAGGAGATAATTTTTTAATTGCACTTTCTAATTCGCTTATATTTTCAGCATTCATCTCATGCACTCTATATAGAAATGGATATCCTTCACTAGAATGTGCAAAGTAATCAGCAATTTTACTATTAGTAAGCTTCATCATTTGGCCAACTATTCTCTCAGCCCTACTATTAGTACTTACTTTAGCATCTGATGGATCAATCTTTTTATTTTTTATATCTAGATAAATTGATTTTGCTTGATCTTTTTCCTCTAACTTATAAGTAAGTTCATCAAGTAATCTAACTGTATTTTCTAATTGAGGATTAGTTGTTCCTTTTTTTATAACATCATTTATTTCTTGATAACTACATTTTTTGCTATTAGAAATAACTGTTTTTCTAAAATCACTATCTACTACATCACCATGATTATCAATTTCAAAAAAATATGAGTTGGTAAGTCGTGGCTTTCCTTGAACTAATGATGCGCTACTTGCCGAAAATTGATAAGGAAAAATCGGTATTAATCCATCACATTCTAATCCTTCTATATGACAACAACGACCTGGTAAATAAATACTACTACTTCTTGATATTGCTTCAACAACAGAAGGAGACTTATATGATAAATATCCTAACACACTAGCAATATGGACACCCAATAAGTAATTACCATTTTCTAATTTTTTAATTGATAATGCATCATCAATTTCTTTAGCATTCAAACCATCTATAGTAATAATATAATCATCTACAATCACTCTACCAGATGATACCTTTTTAGGTTTTCTCATCAATTGATCTATTTCGTTTTTTACTTTTCTAGGAAAAGCTGTACTAATATGATAATTTTCTAATAATTGATCTATTCCAATTTTTTCTACATCTTCACTCTGTAAAAAGTTTTTCAAATCAGCAAGTAGTTCTTTTTTCTCTGAATAGTTATCATCTTGATAATATAACTTTGATATACTTTGTTTTAGTTTTGAATTACAATAACTCTTATCTTTTGAATCAAGTTCAAATTGTACATGACTTTTTATTAAAGATAATACATTACTATAATACATAATCTTTTCTCTATTAAATTCATCACTATTAATTTCAGTTAAATATTCTTTAAAAATAGTAGAAAATATAGTACGTTCTTTTTTATCTTTAGCATTAACTATATTTGGAAACCTCTTTAAAGTTTCTTCTAAATAATCTAAACTTTTAATATCACAAGTAATAAACTTCAAAAAACCAAAATACTTAGATTCTCTTTTTAAATTTACTTCTTCAAGTTTATCAATTGCTAATATAACTTTCTTAAATTCTTTTAATGTTTCAATCGGATTTTGAAATTTTTCTATGTTTTCAGTTTGTATTCTTACAATCTTTTCATAGAGTTTTTTTGTTTTTTTCTTTATCATTTTATGATTAACCGAAGAGTATTCTTCTATTATATCTGAAATCACTCCAACACCAGTTTGTAAATAATCCAAGTTAGTACCTTCATGAAAATTATCTATTTTTGCATTTAAAAATAGAAAAAGTCGATTAATGATTTCGTCTCCTTCATCTATATTTAGTGCCTTAACAAGATCACTTATTTGGAATTTATCCCTTTTAAATAATTCCTCTAAACTAATCATATAATCAACTTTTTCCATACTATCAATCCCTTCTATTTTTACTCACTAATTCCATTGGCATCGAAAGTTGCTTAACCCTTTCTAAAATTCTTCGAGCTTTAACTTTATCAACACCACTAGACGTTATTGAAAGATGATTTTCTAACTCATCTAACGTTAGGTTTGATGTAAAAAACGTAGGGAGATGTTCTTCCATTCTAAATTGTAAAATTGGAGATAATATTTCATCTCTTGAATAATTTGTAACGGCTTCTGCCCCTATATCATCTATAAGAAGAAGTTCAGCTTTTTTAACACTATTAAACTTCTCATCATAATCAGTTTTAAATGATGCCTTTATATCACGCAAAAATTCTGGATAATAAACAACAACACACTTAACACCTTTTTTAGAAAGTTCATTCAATAAAGCCGCAACTAAATATGTTTTTCCTGATCCAAATGAACCAGTTAAATATAAACCTTTAGTTTTTTTACCACTATTATAATCCTTCATAAATTTCATCATATATTTTAAAATTGGAGTTCTTGTCGTATCATCTTTATACAAATCTTTAAAAGATGCATTAACAATATCTTTAGACATCTCATAATACTTAATGTTTTTTAAATAACTTTGAGCATCTTCTAAATCTCTCTTTTTCTTACACATTACATAAGAAAACTGCAAAGTGTTATCTACAACTTCTGGTTTATAACAGAATCCTTCCACTTTATTTTTACAAGTTAAAATATTTTTACAATTCTTGCAGTTAATATACTCACACATAGCCTCTTCTAGTGTAGATGTATATTTCATTAATACTTCATCAGAAGCATCAATCGTAGATATAAATGATGAAAAATCTTCATTACTACAAGCATCCATATAAGAACGTTTTAAAGTAGTCAAGTTATTGTTATTAAGAAACTCATTAATTTTTTCCATCTTGACCACCACCATAAGACAATTGTATATAATTTTAACAAAAATTGCAATGCTTTGTTACCCTAACTTATAATTTTTTTAAGTTTCTTTTGCCCAATCTTCATCTGGATCAAAATTATTTTTCAATTCCCATTTAATATGATTACTTCTAGCATTTTTTACAGCTTCACAACCATTATTACTAGTAGCACTAGCTCCATCAGTAACTACAAAAAAAGGTAGATCATATTTCCTCGCAAGTTGTTTTACCTGCATACAAAATTCCCTTGCTTTAGTTATTTTTTCTCTATCCATAAAATATCACATCCTAAACTAATTATATCATACTAGTTTGTATTTATAAGTCTATTCTTATTGTTCCAGATATATCAGTTCTCAAATATTTAATCCTATATTCTTTCAATTTATCAATTGTTTCTTTATGAGGGTGATTAAATCTATTATTTTTACCACAAGATATTATCGCAAGACTTGGTCTTAATTCTTCTAGTAACTCATCACTAGTAGAAGTCTTTGAACCATGATGTCCAATTTTTAAAACATCTATCTTACCAATATTATATTTATTTAATATATACTCTTCTGATTTTTTAGAAGCATCACCAGTTAAAAGTATTTTTTTATTTTTATAATACATTAGTAAAATACTACTAGAATCGTTTTCATCACTAAACTCTTTATTTATTTGAACTATATTGATATTTCCAAGTACAATTTCTTCCTTTTCTCTAATTTGATAAACATGTCTATACTTTTTAATAACTTTTTTCTCTAATAAATTAAAATTTCCTTGATTTAAATATATATCTTCTACTCTATATTGTTTTATAAGTTTTAATGCCTCTCCCATATGATCAAAATCACCATGAGTTAATACTAAATAATCTATTTTTCGTATTCCTAATTTTTTAAGTACAGGTATAGTTACATAATTGGTTAAAGATTTTTCATTTTTTCTTTCTTGCCATTTCTCCCTCGAGTAATTAATAACTCCTCCAGTATCTACTAACATAGTTTTATCTTTTGAATGAATTAGTATACTATCACCTTGTCCAACATCTAAAAACATCAAATAATTTTGATTAAAGAAAACTGGATATAAATAATTAAATAAAGCTAACAAAAGTATTGGTAAAACGCTAATTATCTTTTTATTATAAAAATATATAAAAATAATTACTCCTATAATATATAAAATATAGTAATATCTAGACAGTGAAGGAAAGATTAATTTTGAAAAACTAATAGAATTAAACTTCAATGCTAAAAATTCCATTAAACTTATAAAAACATTAAATATTGGTTCAAAAAAAGGAATAATATATGTAATTATAGATAACGGAAAAACTATCATACTTATAAATGGTACAAATAACATATTATAAAATACAGATAAAATATTAATTTGATTGAAAAAATATATTGTTATAGGAAAACTTACGATAAATGAAATAAGTGATGTTAGAAATAATCTTTTAAAATATGAACCGTTACTAATCTTATTACCTACTAACAAAATAGAAAAACTTATAGTATATGAATATAAAAAACTAACCTCATGAATATAGTATGGATTAACTAATAAAGAAATAGAAAATATTAACAAAAAAATATTTACTCCTTTAATATTAAGATTATATATTTTATTTAGACTAAAAAATAAATAAAAGAAAATAGCTCTTAATATTGATGGAGAAACACCTGTTATAAATAAATAGAAAAATAAAAATAAACTAATAATTATAAATATATACTTTTCTTTAATATTTAATTTCATTAATAGTTTTGATATAACTAGAGTTAATAATCCTATATGCATACCACTAATTGCGAAAAGATGACTAATACCAATTCCTTGATAAGAAGACATTACATCTGTAATAATTGATTTATTATTACCAAAAATAAAAGCTTTAATATATGAATTACTATTTCTTTTAAGCAAGAAACATTTAATACCTTTAAAAAAACTCTTTTCTTTACTAATCAAAGTAATTTTATCAATTTTAATAATATAATTAATATTCTTACTTTTTAAATATTGTTTATAATCAAAACTATAAATATCTTTAGACCCTTCAGTCTCTTCTAATTCTCCATTTAGTCTCAATGTATCATAAACATCTACACTTTTAATAAATAATTCTTTTTCACTCCTAGTTTTAAAATAATACCTTCCTATTAGTTTCTCATTCGCATCAATAGTTAATTTTAAATAATCACCATCAATATCATATTCTAGTACTTCTCCAACTACTTTCTTTGTACCTAAATCATAAGAATTAGGAATATCAATTTCAATTCTTATAAGAGTTAATAATATAGTGATTATACATAGCAAATAAAATAGTCCATTACAATGTAATATAGTCTTTAATCTTTTCAAATAGACTATCCCCTATACCCTTTACATTTTTAATATCTTCAACACTAGTAAACTCTCCATTTTCTTCTCTATACTTAATAATATCCTCTGCTTTTTTCTCACCTATTCCAGTAAGTGTCATCAACTCTTCCTTTGTCGCAGTATTAATAGATATAATAGAAGACTCTTCTTCACTACTTGAATCATCTTCTATACAAGCATCATTTTCTACATCATTAATTCCTTTACTACATTCAGTCTGTACTTTCTTTTCTACTTCTTTTACATAAGAAAAATTCTTTACTTCATAATAACTATAAACGATAATAACCATTTCATCTTTTAGTTTTTTTGATAAATTCAAAACACTTGTATCAGCATTTTTAGTAATTCCACCAGCCATATTTATAACATCAATTACTCTCTGATTATCATCTAAAGTATAAATACCTGGATTTACTACCTCTCCTTTTATATCAACCATAATCTTTGTATTAGTAGTTTTTGCCTTATTCTTTTCTTTAACTTCCTTTTTTTCAGTTAATACTATTTTTCTATCTTTTTTGCTATCCTTTTCTTTTTGTTTATCAAATTTAACAACATATAAAGATATCGAAGATGCAATTAATAAAATAAAAAGAGAAACTACTAATATTTGTTTTCTATATCGATATTTCCAAGTCATAAAAAAACCTCCTACTTTATTATTGTTAATAAAATAGAAAGTTCATTATAAAATGTATGAAAATAATATTTTTAGTAATCAATGTATTTACTTATCCTATTCTTGCCATATATTTCTTCATATGATTTATTTTTTTCAATACATTCTTTTAATATATTATAAAGTTCTTCCTGACTCATTTTTCATGTATCAAACTCTTTATATTTTTCATTATATTCTGTCCATAACCGTTCAAGTTCTTTTTGCTTCCAACTTAATTCTGGACAATCAAGATCAAACCCCATAAACATTATACTCCTTATAATTATCATCAAATGTATTACCTTTATTTCGATTTTATTAATAATAACTTTCACATATTATATTTATCTTAATACCATTTAAGATGACATAGAGAGTTAAAATAAAGGTTTTACCCTAAATACTTACTTGTGTGAGGGACTGCTTAGGCAGTCTTTTTTATTAACTACTATGTTATCTACATTTCTCTTTACAACAATTGTAACAAAATTTTACTAAAATGTAATTGATTTTAGTATATTTTCTTTACTTAGATAAAAGCAAATATTTACTATATGTTAACAACTATTTTAAAATAAAAGGGGCTATTTTTCCCTTTTACTAGCATTCTCAACTTAATTTTTCTTTAAATTATCTCTCATCTTATTTTCAATACTTACTCTCTGAACTATTGTTAAAGCAGCAATCAAACAAATAGTAAAACTTCCTCCATAACTCATAAATGGTAATGGTACTCCAGTAAGTGGCATAAGTCCAAATAAACCTAATAAGTTAATAGCTATATGACAGAAAATATAGATTGCTATCCCATAACACATTAAAGCCCCTCTATTAGTATAACTTCTCTTACCTATTATTAAAATTCTATATAAAACAAACATATATAAAAGAATAATTCCAATACCAGATATAGCACCTAATTCCTCCACTATAATTGCAAAAATAAAGTCAGTATATGGTTCTGGTAAATATAAATATTTTTGAGTCGAATTACCAAGTCCTACTCCTGTTAATCCCCCATTATTAATCGCAATATATCCATTACAAACTTGTGAACCAGTATTTAGTAGTTTTGAACAAGGATTTTTAAAATCAAATCTTGTTGCCTGTCTTTCAAGTAAAATAGAATTACCAGTTGATGCAATAAATATTCCAACCGCTCCTACTAAGCCAAGACAACCAAATAATGTTTTCGTTTTTACTTCAACAGATACAGTTGATGAGATAAATAGACAAAAAACAATAACTGAAAATATTATTGCCGTACCAAGATCTGGTTGAAGCATTATTAGAAGAGCTATACCACAAGCAACTGCTGGGGGAAATAAACTAGCTCCATAAGTATTTAACTTTTTCTCATTAACTTCATAAAATCTAGCCATCCAAACAATAAATATTACTTTTATAAACTCGCTAGGTTGAAAACTAAATGGTCCAAAATCAAACCAACTGATTGCGTTATTGGTAGCTTTTCCATATATTAATAATATTACTAAACTGGCAGTTATCAAAGTAAGTAAAACCCAGGAGACCATTCCATAAAATTTAGTATTAAACCGAATCATAATTAAAAATAGAATAAAACCAACAAACAAGAAAATTCCTTGCTTTATAAAATAATTATAAGGACTTACTGCATGTGACATATAAGCAGTTACATTAGAAGATGAAAAAACCATAATAAGACCTATTATAAATAAAAGCAAAGTGCTAAGTAATAATGGTATATCTAAATATCTAAATATTTTCTTTTCTTTCTGTTTTTTTGCCATTTCTTGTCTACCTTTCTTATTTTAATATCATCATACCATAAATTCTTATATTTTTACACTTAAAAATGTAAATAGCTTCAATTGATTAACATAATTTTGCATTTATCATATCTTATAATAGATTAAGTAAAAGGAGGCTATGTCATATGTATTATTATGGTGGTGGTTCATCATGTTGTCAAAACATGTATCCACAAATGCAATATTATCCAACAACTAACTGCGGTGGCAATAATAATTCAATCTATGCAATTATCTTAGTATTATTTATTTTATTAGTAATCGTGATTGGAACACGTTGGGCTAATTAGTACAATTAAGAAAAAGGGCTTTCCTTTTTTCTTTTTTTTTAGTATAATAGCACCAGTTGGGGTGATGCAGTATGTTAAAGAATAAAGATATAATTGATGAAAAAGATAAGAGATTAAGAGAAATTAGTAAAGAAGTAGAATTTCCATTAAGTAATGAAGATAGAAAAAATATTGATTTAATGATTGAATACTTAACTAATAGTCAAATAGAAAAATTAGCTGAAAAGTATGATCTTAGACCTGGAATGGGGCTTTCTGCTATTCAAATAGGTGTTCCCAAAAGATATTTCGTTGTTGTTTATGAATATGATGAAGGAAAATTTGATAACTATATTATCATAAATCCTAAAATCGTTAGTAATTCAATGGAAAAGATATATGTTGAACTTGGTGAAGGTTGTCTTTCTGTTAACCGTGAAGTTGATGGAATAGTCCCAAGATATGCTAGAGTAACTATTGAAGGCTATGATATGGACGGTAATAAAATAAGAGTTAGAGGTCGTGAGGAGTTAGCAATTGCTTTTCAACATGAACTAGATCATTTAAATGGTATTTTATTCTATGATCATATCGATCCAAAAAATCCATATAAAGATCAAAATAAATATAGAGCAATATAAAACAGGATTTAGTTATCCTGTTTTTTATATTGTTTCTACTTTTTGATTTAGTTTAACACTAACTAATTTAGAAACACCAGACTCTTGCATTGTAATACCATAAAGTGTATCTGCATATTCCATTGTTTTCTTTTTATGGGTAATAATTAAAAACTGAGTCTTATTCTTATAATTTTTTAAGTAATTACCAAATGCATTTACATTAGCATCATCTAAAGCAGCTTCGACCTCATCAAATAAACAGAATGGAACTGTTTTTACATTTAAAATAGCAAATAGTAAACTTATAGCTGTAAATGTTTTTTCTCCACCTGATAATAAAGTTATTGTAGTTAACTTTTTACCTGGAGGACTCGCAACAATATCTACTCCTGTTGTTAAAATATCATCTGGATTTGTCAATATTAAATCAGCATTACCTCCATGGAATAATTCTCTAAATACAACTTTAAACTCTTGTCTAATCTTTTCAAAAGTTTTCTTAAACTCTTCTATCATGACATCGTCCATTTCATTCATAATATCAAGTAAAGTCTCTTCAGCCTTTAATAAATCCTCTTTTTGATTACTTAAAAATTCATACCTAGTATTTACTCTTTCATACTCCTCTATTGCCGCTAAATTTACCATACCTAATTTTCTAATTTCACTTTTATATATTGATACTTTATTACGTGCCTCATCTTCATCAATTTCTAAAACATACATAGATTTTGCTTTTTCATAAGTCATAGAATAATCTTCATTCAAAGTATTAAGCATAGAATCAAGCTTTACATCAGCTCTAGTTATTTTAACTTCTAAATCATTAACTTCTTTTTCTAAATTTCTTAACTTATAATTTTCACTTTTTTCTTTAGCTGTTGCCTCTTCTATTATTTGTTTCAAGTTATCAATCTCAACTACAATAGATTCTTTTCTTAAACTCATTTTATCTTTTTCTGTACTTTTTTGTTGATAAGCATTCATTAATTCTTGTTCCTTCTGATCTATAGAATTATTTTCTACTGATTCATAACTAGTTATCTTAGAATTAATCTCATCAAGTTCTTTTTCGCTTTTACTTAACTCATCAATTTTAGATGATAGTTCTTGATCTAATAACATCTTATCTCTAGAGTTAGTTGCATAAATTTCATTTATTTCATCTTTTTTACTATCTAAATTGCCAACCTTTTCTTTTATTGTTTCTAATCTTTCTTTCTTATTTTCAAGTTCATTTTGATATTCACGTAAATTTTGTTTAAGAGAAATCATACTCTTAGATGAATAACTACTACCTCCAGACATTGATCCACCTATATGAACAACATCCCCGTCTAATGTAACCACTTTATAACGAGCTCGAATTTTCTTACTTAAACGAGTAGCATTATCAATATTTTTTGATACTATTACTGTACCTAATTGGTTCTCTATAATACTTTCATATTTTTTATTATATTTAACTAAATCAGATAAAACCGCAATAAAATCAGAATCATTACGCAAAATAGATAAAGTCTCTTTATCAACATATCTTTTCTTTATAACTGTTAAAGGAAAAAATGTAGCTCTACCCAAGTGATTATCTTTTAAATATCTAATCGCACTTTTTGCAGCATTTTCATCTTCTGTTATAATAAAGTTCTTTGATGATGATATAGCTATTTCAAGAGCTTTTATATATTCATTATCAATTTCTAAAATATTCCCTATTGTATTATGAATACCCTCTAGACTATGTTCATTTAAAACTTTTCTAACACTACTAGGAACATTTCCAAAAGCTTCTATTTCTGTTTTTATAGAATCTATTTTATGATTTAGAGTAATTAAATCTCTATCCATTTTTGAATATTCTAATTGCTCCATATTTTGTTCTTTATTTATTTTCTCTAATTCAGTTTTATTTTTATCTAAAGTACTTATCTTATCTTTTCTTTTATTTTCTAATAATTTCACTTCTTCTTGAAGTAATTCTATTTTTTTAGAGATATTCCCTTTATTATCTAATTCTTTTCTTAATTTTTCTAATACTTCATTAGTATCATTTTTAGAAGTTCTTTCTCTAAGTAAAAGTCTTTCTCCATTTAATTTTTCTACTTCTTCAGCTAATATAACAAGATCTTTATTTATTTGATTTAATTCTTGTTCTAATAGTTCAAGTCTTTGTTGATTTTTCATATCTTCTGTATTATTTAAAGAACTTCTATTAGATAATAAAACTATTTCTTGTTCTAAAGATTCTTTCTTTTCTTTATTTTTATTTACTTCATTAGAATAAAATAAAATATCATTAGTAATTAAAGCAATATCTAATTTTTCTAACTTTTCTTTTGTTTCTAAATATTTTCTAGCTTTCTTACTTTGTTCTTTTAATGGTTCTACTTGTATTTCTAATTCATTTATAATGTCATTAACACGATCAAGGTTATTATGAGTTCTATCTAATTTTCTTAATGCTTCTTCTTTTCTTTTCTTATATTTAAGTATTCCAGCAGCTTCTTCAAAAATAATACGTCTTTCTCCTGATGAAGTTGATAAAATTCTATCTACTTCACCTTGAGATATAATATTAAATGACTCTTTACCTATTCCACTATCTATAAGTAAATCAGTAATATCTTTTAATCTACATTTTTCATGATTTAAGATATATTCATTTTCTCCATTACGATAAACTTTTCTTTTAATAGAAATTTCTGTATATGGAATATTCAAGTAATGATCAGAATTATCAAATATAAGTTCAACAGAAGCAACATTTAAAGGATTTCTACTTTTACTTCCGGAAAATATTACTTCACTCATTGCCCCTTCTCCACGAAGAGATTTAACTGATTGTTCCCCAAGTACCCATCTAACAGCATCAACAATATTACTTTTTCCTGATCCATTAGGTCCAACTATACAAGTTGTTTTATCATCTAACTTAATACTAAGTTTATCCGCAAAAGACTTAAAACCACTCGCAACTATTTCTTTTAAATACATAATAACCATCCTATCTACTTGTTTATTATACTAAAAAAAAGAAAGTCTTTCAACTTTTCCTTTGTATAAACTTAAGAATTACCCAACTGCTACAGATACTTTTATAATTTTATTTTATTTTTGTCATCATAAAATTTATGTGCATTTTACTAGAATTTCTTATTCTCGAACAGATATTGATTCTAATTAGAATATAGCTTGCTCTAAGAAAAAATTTTATATTATCTCTAATTAACTAACGTATTTTATAAATTGATCTAGTGAAGTTTGTTGTTTTATTTGATATCTTGGAATATGGTATGGATCAACCCTTCTCATAGCTTTTCTACCTCCTCCAATAAATGCTAGAGAAAAACCTGCTTGCTTAACATCATCAATTGTCTCATCTGTATAAGCATAAAAAGGAAAACAAAAAGCTAATTTAGAATTTGTAACTGAAATTGATCTTTTTAAATCTTCCAACACTTCATTTTTAGATAAGCAAAGCATTTTAGCCCCTCTACTAACACCTTCACAAACACGTTCTGTATGCATATCATTAGTATGAGATTCTATATCCAAGTATTCTGATTTATAATTATCAATACTCCACCAACCTGTTATTAAAAATAATGTCGCATGCATCTTATACTCTTCTAAAATAGGAATTAATTTATTACCATTTTGAATACCAGTACCAAGTGCCCCATCATCTATTGTTATTAAAACTGATTTTTCAGGAAGTTCTATGTCACCATACTTCCAATCTTTAAACTCTTGCATAGTTAAAGCTTTATAACCATTATCTTTTAAATATGATAGTTGTGCTTTAAAATCTTTAGCATCAATACAATTACTATCTGAGCAGCTTTCCCCTTTTTCACTATCATAGAAAAAATGATAATTTAAAACCGCAATTTGTTGATTTTCATTCATATTTTCTACAACTATAACTTTCCTTTTAGCACTACTCTTATTTCCAGAACTATCTTTCACTTCATAAACTAACTCATATTCACCTGGTTTAGCTGTATCTATAGAATTTTTCAATTTAACTTTTTTTGTAATATCACCATCATAATTATCAATAGCTTTGCATCCTATATCCTTAATTTTTTTGTTTTTAGAAATAATAAGATCATCACCTAGTAAAGTTAACTCTGGTGGAGTCTTATCAACAACTTTTACAATCTGAGTTAAACTCTTTTGTATTTTCTTATACTTAATTGTATAAACAACTTTATATTCGCCTACCTTTTTTGTATTAACATTGCCATTTCTTTCAATATTCTTTGTTAAGTCTTTTTTATTGTAAAATGCATTCAACTTACCAGAATTATAATTTTTGCCTACTTCTACTACCATCCTTTTTTCTATACTTAGTTTTAAAAATGGAGCAAATCCAATTCTACTAAATACATTTAAAACAACTACAAAAACAATTAATATTACACAAAGTAAAATCAATATTTTTGCCTTTTTCTTAAATTTTTTCTTCATCCCACTCACCAATTTCAGTATATCATAGATATATGGTTATGAATACTTTATTTTATATTTCCTGCCTCACTAAGTAAATTATCTAAAGTATCAATTACATATCCTTTTTGTTTAATATAATTAATAACTGTTGATAATTCTATTTTAGTAGATGAATTAACAGGTAATGCGATTATTGAACCTTTAGAAAGTTTTCTTTTAACTTCTTGATATGGATAATTACCTGTTTGAATTGTTGGAATTATAGTATGTAGTTCTAACTTTTGACATAGTTCTAAAACCTCTTTTTGATCATATTTCGCATAACAATATTTAGGTTTAACATTAGTAACATTATTAAGTGTATTTAAACTACTACTAAAGTATAATTCATCATACTTACCATTATAATTTAATATTTCTAACTCATTTCCATCTTCTGCTAATATTTCTGCTAAATAACGATTATTTTCTAACCATAAACCATCTACAAAAAATGTTGCTTTAGTACCACTCTCCATTAATAAATTAGTTATTTCCGTTATATCATCATTATTATTAACTTCAAATACTAAACTAACATCATTATTTATACCACTTCCCATAGAAATATATTTATCATAATAATCATCTATAGAAATAGTCGGAGAAACCTCTTCAAAAACAGTTAAACTTTCATTATATGTACCATATCGTTTCATTTTTGAAAAACTACTTTTATAATCAACCTTTTTTCCCGATACACCAGGTACTATCTTATCTCCTTTTATTTTAGCATTTTGTGGAGATACTTCATAAGTTTTAGAAGTTTTTTTAATAGTTTTCATAATAGGATCAGTATCTCTTATAAAACCTATTACTTTATCAGTATAAAAGAAACTAAATAGTCCAAGCAACATAACTCCTATCACTTGATATACTTTTTGCATAAAATCACCTAATCTAATATATGATTCTATTTTTTAGAAAATGAAAAGAATAGTCATAATTGACTATCCATTACTTTTACTTGTTATTTGATTTGCTTCTATCCTAAGGTGTGTACTAAATGTCGTAGCTTGTTGTGAGTTATCAGCATTATAATCCATCCAAACCTGTAACTTATATTTTATTGTTTTTCCTTTTTCTATAACTCCGGAATCCAATATTCTATTTGGTGAAGTACCAAGAGATGAAATTGTACCTGTAGTAGCAGATTCTTCATTCTTTTGAAAATTATACTTTACAATACTATCATCCATTCTAGTTTTTGTAGAATCTAAATCTAAATCATCTAAATATACAGTATAATTACTATCCATTGTTCCATCATTAACAAGAGAAAATGTATATACAGTTGTATTTAATCCTTCTTGATCTGTCATTGGATATGCATTAGTAAGAGAAATACCTCCTTCTGTTTCTTCACTTAATTTTAATGATAACGTTCCTGCATGAAGAACATTTGTTTTTTCGCTACTTTTCGTAAAATTAAACCAAGCATATGTAGTTCCCATCAATAATATTAATGCCACAGCTACTAGTAAAATAATTTTTTTCTTATTTTCCATAAACTCCATCCCTACCTTTAACCAAATTATAGCATAAAAAAAGTAATAGATAAACTTTTTTCTATTACTTTGTTTTTTTATTTTCTAATAATGCTTCTTTTCTAGAAAAGTTTTGTCTACCTTTTTTATCAGGACCTAGTGCTTTTACCAAAATTTCATCCCCAAGTGATACAACATCTTCAGTCTTTTCTACACGTTTTTCTGCAAGTTGAGAAATATGTACTAAGCCTTCACAACCAGGCCAAATTTCTACAAAACAACCAAAGTCTTCTATTTTTACTACTTTAGCTTCATAAATTGCACCAACCTCAACTTCTCTTGTAATATCTTGTATCATTTTTGCCGTCTTATCAATTATATCTTGATCTGTATGATAAATAATTACTCTACCATCATCTTCCAAATCAACCTTTACAGCATTAACATTATTTACTTCAGTAACATTACTTGCTTCACATATAATCTTAGTAATTGTTTCTCCACCTTTTCCTATAACATCTTTTATCTTAGCTGGATCTATTTTAAATATCATAGTTTTTGGTGCATATTTAGATACTTCTTTTCTTGGTTCTTTGATTGTATCAGTAATAACTTTAAGTATTTCAAGTCGTGCTTTTTTAGCTTGTTTTAAGGCTTTTTCTAAAATTTCTTTAGTAATACCTTTGATTTTAATATCCATTTGTAAAGCACATATACCATTTTTTGTACCAGCAACTTTAAAGTCCATATCCCCTAAATGGTCTTCCATTCCTTGAATATCTGTTAAGATTGTATAATCATCTTCATGAGTTATTAATCCCATAGCAATACCAGCAACTGGAGACTTTATTGGAACTCCCGCTGCCATCAGAGACATACAACCAGCACAAATACTAGCTTGAGATGATGATCCATTTGATTCTAATATTTCTGATACAACTCTAATCGTATATGGAAATTCATCTTCTGATGGAATAACTTGTAATAAAGCTTTTTCACCTAAAGCTCCATGTCCTATTTCTCTACGACCTGGAGCCCCGTATCTACCTGTTTCTCCAACACTAAATTGTGGGAAGTTATAATGTAACATAAATCTCTTTTGATCTTCTAAACCTAAACCATCTAAAATTTGATGTTCACCCAAAGCTCCTAGTGTTGTCACAGAAAGACTTTGTGTTTCTCCCCTTGTAAATAAAGCAGATCCATGAGTTCTTGGTAATAAATCAATAGCTGTTGATAAAGGTCTTATTTCATCCATCTTTCTACCATCAGCACGTATATGTTCTTTAACAACAATTCCTCTAAATATCTTATATTCAATATCATTTAGAATCATTTTAATCTTAACTTCTAATTCCTTTAATTCATCATCTGATAATTCATCTTGATTTTTAACAATGTAATGATTAACTATTTCTTCTTTTAATTCATCAATTGCATTATATTTTTCTAATTTATCTTTAATTCGTAATGCCTTATCCATCTTTTCAGTAGCAAGAGTAGAAACTTCTTCCCTTAAATCTCTTGGAATCTCTAAAGTCTCATACTCCATTTTTTCTTCACCAATTTTATCTATAATTTCCATTTGAAATTTAATTAGTGTTTTTACAGCTTCATGTCCAAACATCAAAGCTTCTAACATAGTTTTTTCATCAACTTCTTTTGCTGATGATTCAACCATATTTATAGCGTCCATTGTACCAGCAACTGTTAAATCTAATTTAGAATTTTCTAATTGTTCTGGTGTTGGATTAATAATAAATTCATCATCTACTAAACCTACTTTTACTCCAGCAATTGGTCCATTAAATGGAATCTTTGAAATAGATGTAGCAAGTGATGATCCAAACATAGCTGTAAGTTCTGGTGAACAATCTTGATCAACTGATAAAACTGTATTAATTATTTGAACTTCATTTTTAAATCCTTCTGGAAATAAAGGTCTCATTGGACGATCAATCATGCGAGCCGCAAGGGTTGCATTTTCTGACGGTCTTCCTTCCCTTTTAATAAATCCACCTGGAATTTTACCAACTGAATATAATTTTTCTTGATAATTTACTGTTAATGGGAAAAAGTCAGATAATAGATTAACATTTTTATTAACAACAACAGCTGTTAAAACAACTGTATCATTATATCTCACTAAAACACTTCCAGTAGCTTGCTTTGCAAGTTCCCCATGTTCTACTACTATTTTTCTACCAAAAAAATCAAGTTTAAATACTCTTTTTCTCATATACTTCTCCTTTTTCTAAAAAAGAGACACTTAAAATAAGTGTCTACTTTCTTAATCCTAATTTTTTAATAACTTCACGATATCTAGTAACATCTTTCTTTGCTAAATATTGTAACATACTACGACGTTGTCCAACCTTCTTTAAAAGTCCACGTCTTGAATGATAATCATGAATATGTACTTTTAAATGTTCAGTTAAATCATTAATTTCTTTTGTAAGAATAGCGATTTGAACTTCTGCTGAACCAGTATCTTTTTCATCTCTAGCAAATTCTTTAATAATACTAGCTTTTTCTGCCTTTGTTAATGCCATATTAACACACTTCCTTTCTTATATATTCACCATTTCTAAGTAAGAAGTCGGAAATTCTTCAAACTGAGAAACAGTAAGCACATCTAATATACTAAATTTTTAATGATTTGTCCAGTTTTATTTTACTTTTATCACTCTATGATTGTATTCCCCTAATTTTAATACCTTATGTTTTACTGCAAACTGAGTCACTGTAGCATCTGTTAAATTATTATCATCAGAAAAATCCAAATCCATTTCAACAAAACCTTTCTCTAACCTGCTACCTTTTCTCATATTCATATCACATAGACTAGGTACTTGCACCATTAACCCTAATTCCTTATTTTTATTTATGTATGGTGATAAGCTATACATATGTCGATGACCTTTTAATGTTACAATACTTTCATCTGACATTTCTACTAAATTAGTTGTATGACATATATTTATTAAATCTTTATTAATACGTAATCTTCCAAAATCAATGCCTAATGGAACCAAATCTAATCTAGATGAAGATATAAATTTTTCTAAATTTATACCATGTCTCTTTTTTAAACTTAAATCATGATTTCCCTGAATATAAAAAGTTGTAATATTCTTATCACTAGGATAATCTTTAATAAGTTGTGATAGTGATTTTTCTAGTTTACTTTCTGGAAAGTTATACACATCATGAATAAAATCACCTAAATGAATTATATAAGGTATATTTTTATAAGATGCATATTTATAAACTTGATCCAAACTATTTTGATTTGAAAACTTTGAAAGAAAATGAGTATCAGCTATCGCTATACATCTAAAAGAATTGTCTTCATCTCCCATTATATTAATCGTTTTAGGATTATCAATCTCTCTATTTTTTCTCAGATAGTATTTTCCACTAAAATTAAATCCAGGTTTTATTTCATACCCTTTTCTATCGATAGCAGAAATTATATTGATTACTTGTTTATCACTAAGATTTAACATTTTTTGAACTTCTCTTATATCATTTTCTTTAGTAAGTCTTAAAAAATTTCCCTGTCTTTCTGTCAATTGCATATTTTATTTCTCCCCTTTTTTATATACTTTTGGTTTATCTTCTTCACTTCTAAATCCTATTTTTCCACCTGAATATAATCCACTACTTCTATCTCCACTAAAGAAAATTGTCTTCATTATATCATCAGGTATATCTTTTTCAGTAATTTGATAAAGTTTATTTGGATCATCAGTAGAACGTGTATTTTTAGCATGACATCTACTAATCTTATCAAACAATTTTTTAGCAAATCTTCCATTTCCAAAATCTGTTATTTGTTTTGCTTCTGAAATTATACCTTTTACTTTTGATACAGCCCCTTCACTCATTGTTAATTTATACTCTTGATTTTCCTTATCATTTACTTTATCAATATTCTTTTTAAATATTTCAAATAACTCATCTTCACTATAATCTTTAAATTCTAGGAAAGATCCTATTCTAGATTCTAATCCAGAATTCATTTTTATAAAGTCTTCCATTTCCTTTTTATATCCAGCAAAAATAAACATTGTTCTGTTTTTTTCCATCTCTTTTAACATAACAGTAATAGCTTCATTACCATATTCCTGTGCCTTACCTGCTAAGATGTACGCCTCATCTAAAACTATAATACCACCTAAGTTATCTTTTATAACTTTTTCTGTTTTTGGAGCAGTTTGTCCAACATATTCACCAATCAAGTTTTGAGCCGAAACATATGAAACTTTATCACTCTCTAAATAACCTACTTCATGAAATAATGGTGCAATAATCTCTGCAACTGTAGTTTTTCCTGTACCAGGATTACCAGTAAACACCATATGTTTACTTCCTTCTTCAAAAGAAAGATTATCTTTTGTTTTTTGTTTAAAAATAATTGTATCAAAAATTTCTTGAAAAGACGATTTAACATCTTCTAGTCCAACTAAATCATTTAACTTCGACATAGTATCATCTACTTTTTTATTAATATCAATGCATTCATCTTTTTCTATATCTTCTTCTAAATCAATTCCTATTATATCATTAATCTCATCCAAGACACCATCTACATTTTTTCTAGTTATATTGTAAAACTTATCATATTTTGATTTTATCGATTCTAAACTTACACCATTCCTTATTTTATTTAACAATTGACTTTGAACATAAAAGAATGTACGAGAGCGAAAGAAATCTATACCAATTTCCTCTTTTGAATAATCTAATGCATTCAAAACTTCTAAATCATAATCTATTAATTCAGTAATAACATTAATTGCATCATCTTTTGTTTCTGCATTCATTATTTTTTTATATGAAAAATCAACATAAGAATCAATATTCTGAAGATTCATTTCATCTATATAATCATTTAAAATATATAAAGATTTTACAAGATTTTTCTTTACCTCTTCTCTAGACTCATCTAAGAAATTACACAATCTAGAGATATCACTTTTCATAGCCTCTATATCATTTGAATTTAAAAAAGCATTAACAAGTTTCTCAGGGAAGAACACATATGACTCTTCAGTATCAAAATCATTATTATTGATAGCATCAATTAATATATTTTTAATTTCTTCAATATCATCGGCATCTAACATTTCTTCTAATTCTTCATAACTAACACGATACTCATCTTCATCGTCACTTAACATTTTTTCGTTAGTAGTTTCTGCCATTTTACTTTTACTATTTGCTATACCATTACTAGAAAGTATTGCATATTCTTTTTGTTCATTTGTATTATCAATAGTATTAAAAATTACCTTATGATTCATAATATCAAAACAACCAATTAGTGTTTTAAATTCCTGAGATTCAATTAATTTTATTTCCAAGTCTTCAAGACTATTTGCCTTTGGAAATTTTTTTCTTAATTCATTCTCAGTATAAACTTCACCAACACAATAACCAGTTGAATCAGAAATTGAACAAAAGTCATTATATAAAAATCTATATTTATTTAATTCATCTAAAAATATATTTTCTTTTTCATCATATAATCCCTTAATAACATAACAAGATAAATACAAATATTTATACGTACCTAATTGCTCTCTTCTATATAATATAGTGTAATGATATTCGTCCATAACCAAATCCCCCATTCAGTTTTTTCCTTGTATTATAGCACATATACACTTTAAATAAAATAGTTATATATCATTTTATCAATTTTTAAGTTGACACCATCTTTCTTATATATAACTAATAATTTACCATCACTATCTTTGAAAACAACTCTATCTTTGACATTCCATATATCCTTAATCTTAACACCATTACTGACTTTCTTTAACAAAGTACCATCTAAAGTTATACTTTCATAATCTAATACATCTTCTATTTTTAATATCGTAAATTTACCTTCTCTTATATCATCTAAACTATAGGCATCATTAATAGAAAAACGTCCTTGTTTAGTACGAATCAAACTATTCATTGTAAAATATTCATTAACAGATAATCCCATATCTCTAATTAAACTTCTTATATAAGTACCTTTAGATACTAAACATTTAAATTTAAAACTATCACTTGTACTATCTAAAAGTTCAATTTTCTCTATAGTAACTTCTTTTTTGGGAAGTTCAACACTCATATTTTTCCTTGCATATTCATATAGTTTTTTACCATTAACTTTAACTGCAGAATAAATTGGCACTTCTTGAAGATAAGTTTTATTAAAAGACTTAAGAAGATCTTTATAGTTAATATTATGTTGAACAATCTTCTCTTTTATAACATTTCCTGTACTATCTAACGTATCTGTAAGATATCCAATATCTACACCAGCAACATACTCCTTTTCTTTTGATGTTAACAACTCTCCTAATTTTGTAGCCCTACCTACCGTCAAAACTAAAACACCTTCCGCCATCGGATCAAGTGTTCCTGTATGACCCATTTTTTTAATGCCTAATATCTTACTAACTTCATTAACAACATCTCTAGATGTCATACCAGATTCCTTATTAATCAACAATACACCACTAAAATTATTTATGTACTCCTCTAAAGTTAATTTGTTTTTATACATAATAGTTGCCGGTACAACACCAACGTATCTAATATGCCATGGTTCATAACTATAACCAGTTATTCTTTCTTTCCCTTTTGGATACCTTAAAATAAATCCAAATTTATGTAAATTTTTACTTATTTCTCTAAATACTTCTTCATTAGCAAATAATTCATCGTTATCAGTCAAAAATTCTCTATCTTTTTTTATACTTAAATCTATTGCTAAAGCAGTATGATGTTCACTAGCTCTTAAAGGCGCTACAAAATTAGTATAATCATTACCATATTTTTTCTTAAATTCATCTATTATTTGTTGTTGCTCATCTAAACTTCTATAAGCTGAATCTATACCTATTTCTATATTCATACTTAACAAATAATCTCTTAACTCATTAAATGCCAACAAAGTATTTTTTTCTAATTTAGATGCGTTACCATAAATATCTATACATTCACTTAATTCTAAATACTTAAAATATTTATCTTTAATTAAGTTGTCTTTATTAATTAAAGTTACATAATTCATAAACATCACCAAACCTAGTATAACATATCTTTTACTCTATTAATAAGTAATAAAGAAACATATCTATCTTGTATTAAATTAATAGAAAAAGTCTTATAACCAATTCTATTAATACTTGCTCCACAATGATACACTAAACTATTATCTAATATAAAATATCTATCATGAAATGTATCATTATATACAACTCTTAAATTATGATACTCACTATTATACTTAATAATATCTTGTTTCGTTAATAAATTATTCTTTCTAGTAATAATTAAAACGTCTATATCCAATCTTTTTACAATATTTAATACTGTATTATCTGCATATGAATCAATTATTATAAGTTTTTTCTTACAAGATGCAAAAATTTCTTGTATTTTTGAATAAGCATCATAGATTTATAGATTTGCCCATGAAAATATATTTCACTACTTTTCTTTTTTTCCTCCAACTTTTCAAAATAAGTTTCTAATATTTCCAACTTTTCATGATCCCTCAATACTAAATCATTAATATATTTTGTTCCATCAAATTAGATGAAATATACTTTCTAAATAAAACAAATGCATCCATAATTTTAATACTTACTTGTGCAGCAACATCAGTTCTAATAACAGTTGCGAGCATAGCTACACCTTGTTCTGTAAAAACATATGGTAAATATTTTATATTATATCCATGTTTATTCAAGGTTTCAGTTTGAAACCTTGAAATATTCTTACACTCTTCATAATTAAGTTGAAATACAAATCTTTCTGGAAATCTATCTTTATGCCTCTTTACTGCTAAATTAATTTGTTTAGTTTTATTTTTACACTCATAAAGGCTTGCTACATCAGAATCTAACATCACCTGAACGCCTCTGATTTCATATATTAAATTTTCAATTTTTTCATCCTTTAACATAAATTCATTCATAATATAAACCTCTTGTAATATTAATTTAAAAAGTTAGTTATCAAATCAACTAAAACATTTTTTTCCTTTGGATTAGATTCAGCAATTAATAAAGTTAATGAAGCTAAAGTATTATTATCAATTACTTTCTTATCATCTTTATATAAGATATTATAATAGTTTAAAAAATAAATAAACAAAGTAGCCGCAATACGTTTATTACCATCAATAAAAACATGATTCTTAACTACCATATATAATAAATTAGCACATTTTTCTTCTATAGAACTATATACATCTTTACCATTAAAAGTTTGATAAATACTTCCCAAAATTGCATTTAAACCATTATCTCGTTCCAAAGCAAACAAATCACTTGCTTCGTTGAATCTCAAATTTCTAATCACATTAATACATTCCTCATAAGTAATTATCTTATCACTTGTTTTACCCTTTATTTTCTTTAAAGTTCTATGATCATAGTCATCAAGTAAATCTAACCCCTTTGAATAATCATTGATAACTCTTATTATCTCTCTAGTATCCGCTCCGCTATCTACTCTACTAGCTATATCAATTAGTTGTACTGTCTTTTCTAAATATTCCAATCGTCTTTTATTGACTGCATATCCCTTCAACAAATAATCTTTCAATATCTTATTTGCCCATTTTCTAAAGATAATACCATTTTTAGATTTTACTCTATAACCAACACTAATTATCATATCTAAGTTATAGTATTCCACCATATGTGTTTGAGTTTTTCCAGTAATAGCACCGTGCTTAGTGGTTGTTGCAAATTTTGCAACTACCTCTTTGATATTACACTCCTCATTTAGGGAATTTTTTATATGACGGGATATAACAGACTTGTCCCTGTCAAATAACCTTGCCATTTGATCAAGTGATAACCAAACAGTTTCATCTTTCATATTCACTTCTAATTTTACATTTTGATCTTCAAATATTATAATTTCATTTTTCATTATTTTTCTCCTTTTCTATTTTTGTTTTTAATTACACTAAGGCGTGATGTTTTGTTACCTTAGCCTACTTTATTTAAAAAGTCTTCTCCCTTCTATATAAATTTTGCCCAATCCTAAATCCAAGTTCTCATCTAATATTCCCCGTACTATGCGAGGTTAGGCCTTAATATCAATATCAATATATCAAACGTTTGTTCATATAACAATTGAATATCTAAAATTACCATTAACTTCCAAAAAATCGCAAAAAAAAGAAGGATAAATTCCCTCTATATAAAAACTTTATATCTTAAAATCTATAGATTATGATTACTATTATTATTAACGTTATCATCATCTACAAGTGGTGGTGGATTCATTAAACTTACACTATCTTCATTTGATAAAGTATTTTTACTAGAATCATTTACAATTTGTTCAGAAGATTGTGGAGTAACAAAACTTTGTACATTATTACTAACCACTTGTTGATCAATTACATTTTGACTATTTGCTATTGAATCATTTGTTACAGTAACATCAATTTGTTGCGGATTCATATTATTTGTTTCTGTTTTTTTCTTTACAAAAATTACAACTCCAACTATTAAAATAACAACGAATATTCCTAATATAGGTCTAACAAATACCCAAGCTATCATAATAACAACAAGTGAATGAACAACACCAAGTAGTCCTATTAGTGCCGACATTGAAACATTAAATACTGACTCTAGAAAAGAAAATAAATGTATCACTGAAGTTAAAAGACTGAAAAAGAAAAAATAACCTAAAATAACCAACATTGCTCCTACTGCCCTATACATCCATGTGTTATTATTATTTTCATTTTTTATCTTTTCAATCATTTCAGATTTAGTAGATTTCCCCATTTTTATTTTATTTACTTTTTTACCAGTACTACTTAAAAAGTCTTTAAATGTATTATTACTTTGGACAGCCAAAACAGTAGCATCAGGCCATTCACTATACTTATACGATATTCTAATATCTCCAATCTCTGGATTTGAAATATCTTTTGAGTTAGTTATATATTCACTTGTTACATAAAAGTTAGCTGGAGCAACTACTTCATTTGATAAATATAAATTACTATTTAAATCCATTTCGTTTTTCTGTGTATCCGTTAAACAAAAAGATCCTAATGTTACATTATTAGATATAAAAGTATCCTCACTATAAGGGATTGTTGTTGGATTAGTATATCCCTTTTCCTCAAATTGTGTTGCATCTATAACCTGTTCATACCACCCTTTAGTATATGAATAAGTTGGACTATCATTATTGTACTCTTCATTATCATAATCACTGGTATTAGAATCATTTTCATAATCTTCATGCCATTGATACATCTCAACAATTCTTTTTAATTTTGGAGTTTTAGCACTTACATTAAAAACATTGTCAACAGCATTTTCATAAACATTTATATCTCCATTTGTAATTACTAATTTGTCATTATTATCAGGTAAAATATTATTACTATCAACAAAAATAGCTTGCTTTTTTACTTCTTTTAATATTTGTGTTGCATTAACTGAATCAGATTCATTTACAAATAACATTATTGTTCCAATAATTATTAAAATAATGCCTATTAAAACACAAAAAAATGTATTTTTTAATTTTTTCATACTCACACCTCACTATTATGAGTATATCATCTAAAAATCAATATCCAATTAAAACAAAATCATTTCTTGTAAAAAAATGTAAAGAAAAAGAAGACTTAAATCTTCTCAAATCTATATTTTTGTTTGACATCTGGGTATTTATCATAATCAACTTCACTAAAAAACATATCAATAGGTCTCGCATAAATACCAAAATCACCATATTGAGCTTGATAAATAACTAGTGTCTCTCTAGTTTCTGAATGAGTTGCAAAAGTTATAATCTTATATTCTTTATTTTTAAAATGTCTAAATACACTAGCATTATCTTTATCTTCTAAAATACTTATAAACTCTACATTTCTTTCATTATTAATATATTTCATTCTCTATACCTCTTTCTTCTATGTTCAAAATACGTGTATTAATTTAACTTTTTAACCTTACTAACGTTTTGTTCACTACTAGGTATTGATTTTGATGAATCATTTATTTCATAATATATTTTTCTTAAATGAGCAACAGGTACATATCCATCGCAGTATACTTTTAGTTCTGGATATAACTTTAAAATATGTTCTTCAAATTCAGGCATAGTTCCACTATGAAAGCCATATCCACATAAATATCTAAATTCACCATTATCATTTCTAAGTAATGCATCAAAATATTCATGCTTATATGCCCATATTACTCCATCCATATGACTATATCCCCCTACACCATAATTAGATCTTTTTAATGAAATATACTTTTTTCCATCTAAGGATATAACATAGCAATCTTTCATATTAATTGAGCTATTACAATTTTCATAAAATTCACTATTAATTTTACCATTTATAAAGTCTTTCAATTCTAAGCTTTCCTTTTTTAGATAGTCTAATTCTTCCTTCTTTGAGGAGATTTCACTACTAATATCTGCTAATTGCGTACTTTTCTCAACCAATTCTTCTTTCATTTTTTTATAAAGGTTAATTTTTTTCCTCAATGACATTCTCTTATCATCATTGTATTTCATTTCCTTCACCTTTCTTTTATTTTTCCATGGTTAATTTTTTTACCTTACTTCTACCTATATCGTATAATTTTTTACTATATTTTTTCAAAATGACAATTATCATCTCTGTTCAAATTATGTATATATAGTTGCAAATTAATTTAACTTTTTAACTTTACTAACATTTTGTTCACTACTAGGTATTAATTTTGATAAATCATTTATTTCATAATATATTTTTTTTAAATGCGTGACAGGTATCCATCCATTTTCATACGTTTCTAATAACTCTGGATATAAATCTAAAATATGTTCCTCAGATTCAGGCTTTCTTCCAACATAACGACGACTACCAAATTCCGTTTTGTATTCACATAAAAATAACAACTTTCCTTCTCCATTTTCCTCATAACGATATAAAGTATCATAATATTGGTAAACATATATCCCAATATCAATAGTCCTAGCATTATTGATGCCTTTCATTTCAAAACATTCTGAATGACCAAATCGTATGGTTACATACTTTTTTCCATCTAAGGATATAACATAGCAATTTTTCATATTGACTGTATAATCAGACCCCTCAAATTTTTCTTTATTAAATTCATCATTTATAGAATATTTTAATTCTAAAATTTCTTTCTTTAAAGAGTTTAATTTCTCTTTTTTTGAAGAAATTTCACCATTAATGTTTTCTAATTGTTCTTCGATCTCGGTCATAAAACAAGATTTAATTTTTTCCTTCAATGACATTTTCTTCTTATTATATTTCATTTTCTTCAATCCTTTACAATTTTTCACTTGATTGATTTATTTTTATTCTGTTTTATTATCTATACCAATTGAACTTTCTAATCTTTGCAATAATATCTACATTGCCTCCATCCAATTAAAACATATGCTAATTATACTATTATTTACATACCTAAAAGAATATTCTAAAACAATGACAATTGATTTGAATCAGGTAATCCTTTTAAAACTCCAAGTTCCGTCATTTTCTCTATCAAGGTACCAGATACTTTAGCTCTTACTTGAACATCCTCTTTACTTAAGAATGTTCCTTTTTTTCTTTCTTCTACAATATTATTCGCAACAGTATCACCAAGACCATCTATGGCATTAAATGGTGGATAAATCTCTGTATCATTTTTTGCTTTCCATACTGTTGCTTCTGATTCATACAGATCAACATTCAAAAACTTTATACCACGAGCTGCGGCTTCTAGCGCAACCTTCAAACTTTCAGCTTGTCCATTTTCTTTATTAGTAGCTTCATAACCTTTATTTTGAATATCAATAATTCGTGTTTTTATAGCATCATAACCTTTTATCATTGCTTCTACATCAACATCAGTTGCTTTACAAGAATACCATGATGCATAAAAGTAAACTGGCATATGAACTTTATACCAAGCTATTCTAAAAGCACTAATTACATAGGCCGCGGCATGCGCTTTTGGGAACATGTACTTAATTTTTGCACAACTTCCAATGAACCATTCTGGAATATTTGATTTTCTCATTAATTCTTCATATTCAATCCATTGATCATGATCTTTAGGTTTTGAGGCCCTACCTTTACGAACAAATTCCATTATTTTAAAGGCTTTAATTGGTTCTAGTCCACGATACATTAAATAAACCATAATATCATCACGACAGCCAATAGTCTCAGAAAAAGGAACAATATTATTTTGAATTAATTCTTGAGCATTGCCAAGCCAAACATCAGTACCATGAGAAAGTCCTGAAATTTTAATAAGTTCAGCAAATGTTGTTGGTTTTGTATCCTCTACTAATTTTATTGTAAATGGAGTTCCAAACTCTGGAATACCAAGTGTACCTGTATTACACATAATCTCTTCTTTTGTAACACCTAATGCTTCAGTTGATGTAAATATAGACATAGTTGCTTTATCATCTAGAGGAACCTTCATAATATCTGTGTTTGATTGAAGTTGAATTAAACGTAATTGAGTTGGATCAGAATGACCTAATATATCAAGTTTTAAAAGACACTGATCAATTGAGTGGTAATCAAAGTGAGTTGTTTTCCAGTCTTTTGTTGCATCTTCCGCCGGAAACTGAAATGGTGTAAAGTCATATACGTCCATATAATCAGGAACAACAACTATACCACCTGGATGTTGACCCGTGGTTCTTTTAACACCTGTACAACCAATAGCTAGACGTTCAACTTCTGCTGTACGCATATCAGTTATACCATGTTCTTCACAGTAGCCCTTAACAAAACCAAAAGCTGTTTTATCCGCAACAGTACCAATTGTACCTGCACGATATACATTATCTTCTCCGAACAAGACTTTGGTATAAGCGTGAGCACTAGCTTGATTTAAATCAGAAAAATTCAAATCTATATCTGGTACTTTATCGGCATTAAATCCTAAGAAAGTCGCAAACGGCATATCTTGACCATCTTTTAACATTGGAATATCACAATGTGGACAGTTTTTATCTGGTAAATCAAATCCTGATGAATAACTACTACCAAGACTATTACCATCACTATCATCAAAAATACTTAACTTACACTTCTCACAACGATAATGAGCAGGAAGTGGATTTACTTCTGTTATTCCCATCATTGTTGCTACGAAACTTGAACCAACAGATCCACGAGAACCTACTAAATATCCTTCATCATTAGAGTGCTTTACAAGTCTTTGCGCAATCAAATAAATTGGATCGAATCCTCCACCGATAACTCCACCTAAAGTCTTCTTAACTTTTTTCTCTAATGATTTTTCGTCAAGTTCTTCTTCACTACTTGTCTTAACATAATCAGTAACTATTTTCTTTATATTATCTGAACCCTTTAATATTTCATCATGCAACTGTTTATGAACAACTCTATTATATTCTTCAAGATTATCTTTAATATCCTCATGACGACCACTTATTATCTTAAATACGATATCACCATATAATTCAGTCGCAATACGTTCTTCAATCATATATGGTAGAGGCTCTCCATACCAATCTCTAGCTTTTGTATAAACCAAATCAGTAACAACAACTGGACAATCCAAATAACTTTTTCCATCATCACTCTTTACTCTTGGAGAAAATGGAATACCACCAGTATCAATAATTACTTCTATAATATCAACACTATCTGCTAGTTTATTAGTATTTTCTACCACTATTCTATATGCTAAATCATCATCTTCTAAAAACTTAAAATCATTTAACATCTCATCTGTAGTCCTAAAATGTTGAGAAGGAATCTCTTTTAAATGATATCTAGCTAGTGGATGTCGTCCTCCACCAGGTACTTTTTGATTAACAATAATTTCACGATAAATCTTATCTTCCCTCTTTATATGATGTACATCTCCAGTTGCAACTATAAGCTTGCCTGCCTCTTCTGTGACACGAATTATCTTTTTTAAGTGTGCTGCTAACTCTACTGTTGTTCCAAACTCTCCACTATCAACTAAATGTTGATAACATTCAAGTGGTTGAACTTCGACATAGTCATATAATCTTATAATATTAGATAATTCATCTTCACTCTTTCTTCTGGCTTGTCTAAAGACTTCACCTTCATAACAACCACTACCAATTAATAATCCTTCCCTATTTTCTTCTATTACACTACGCAAAATACGAGGAGTCTTATATAAATAAGTAGTATTTGCTAAAGAAACTATTTTAAACAAGTTTTTAAGTCCTGTTTTATTCTTTGCTAAAATATTTACATGATAACTTTGTCCATATTTATGTATTTCATCACGTGATACTAATTCATCTAACTGATTCATATTTTCAATATGTCTATTGTCTAATTTTTCAAGCATTTTATGAAAAACCAAAGCCGTACCTTCTGCATCATAATCCCCTCTATGATGTGCATTCTCATCCCAAGGAACTTGATATCTTTTTACAAGTGCTGATAGTGAATGTCTTGCATAATTAGTATCAAGAGTTCTAGATAATTCTAAAGTATCTATTACAGGATTAGTAAATTCTCCTAAACCATACTTTTTATAAGCCATTTCCAAAAAAGAAACATCAAACTTTGCATTATGTGCAACCATTGGTAAGTCTCCAAACCACTCTACAAATCTTTTAACAGCATTTTCTTCATTATCTTTATCTTCTAACATTTCATCTGTAATATTAGTAACATCAATAATTTTTTGTGGTAATTTTCTTCCTGGATTAATTAATTCATCATATTTTTCTAATATAACTCCATTACAAATCTTAACTGCACCAATTTCAATAATAGAATCAGCACCACCAGCATTAAAACCAGTTGTTTCAAAGTCAAAAACAACATAAGTCTGTTCCAACATATTCTTATCATTTGGTCTTATTACAATATCAACATCATCATCTATTAAAGTTAACTCTGTTCCATAAATTGCTTTAAATGGTTCTTCTCCTTCAGCTAGACTTTTATTATGAGAAGTAACTAAATTAAAAACATGTGGAAAAGCTTGTACTCCATTGTGATCTGTTATAGCGATTGCTCTATGTCCCCACTTCATAGCTTGCTTTACTAAACTAACTTCATCTGCTATTCCGTCCATTTGACTCATCTTAGTATGACAATGTAGTTCAACTCTTTTAACTTCTGCTGTATCACAAACATCTTCTACTTGTTTTTCCACTTTGATTATATCTCTAGCATTTAATACTAACTCTTTAGCAAAAGTATCATTCTTAGTATAACCTCTAATTTTTACCCAAGTACCTTTAGAAAGTTCACCCTGTAATCTTTTATACTCATCATCGTCTCTTACAAAAACTTTACAATAAATACTATCAGAGTAATCAGTTATCTTTAAAGTAATAATTTTAAAATCTGTTTTACTAGATTCAAAATAATCTACTCCAAAAATTTCAGCCTCTACTACTACGTTATTATCTTCACCAATCAAAGTTTTAATCTTAATTGGTTTATCCTCTATACTTCTACCAAGAATACTATTAGGATCTTTTTCTCTCCTAAATGGTCTTTTCTTTGGAACTTCTTTTTTTACTTCTTCTTTTTTCTCATAACTAATATTAGTACTTTCTTCTAATTCCTTTTTTATCTCATTTAAAACATTTTCATTTGCTCTAACTTCAATTGGAATTTCTTTATTATAACCAAATCTAGAAAAGAACTTTTCTATTTTAGGCATACAATTATTTATTTTTTCTTCTTCTATTAAATTAGAAACAGAAAATAATAATCGATCATTTTCAAACATCAAAGAATCTTTATAAATTTCTGTAATCATCAAATCATTTTTCAATAACTTTAATAAATATGGGTAATATCCAATTAAATCTTGTTCATTTTTATCTGTTACATTATATATAACTTGATAATTAGATATAGAAGAATCAATAAGAAATACATTTTCATCTAACTTTTCTACTATATCAACAGGTAAATAATTCTTAACTTCTATATATATAGTACAACTAGAATTCTTAGGAGATAGGTTTATTTTAGTTAATTTTGCATCAGAAAAATAAGACTCTATATCACATAAGTCTATTTTATTTAATAATGTTAATATCATCTTATCCATTATACTGCCCCCTAAAAAAGTCATTAAATTATTTCTAACTCATCAATTTTTACAATATGTCTTTGATTTCTAATACAGAAATCTATAAAAGAATATAAATCAAATTTCTTAAGTTGTCTTTCATATGGATATTTAAAAGTATCATATAAAATATTATCTCTAGCCATATAATTAGATATTTCGTCTTCTTCTACACCTAGATACATTAACCAATATGGATAAATCTGTTTTTTCAAGAATTTCAAAGTATTATCTCCAGTTAAGTAATGACTCTTTGAAGACATTCTAGTCGCAAATTCATTTATAATCGCAAGTTCAACAATCGCCTCTACTATATCTTTATAATCTTCTTGATAATGTTTTAATTCTTTTTTTACTATTTCAAATACTAATTTAGTAATTGTTTTTAATGGATCTTCTTCAGTAAACTTCTTACCCCAAACAATAGTATTTACTTTTGCATTTTTAACTTCTTCTACATCAATAATATCTAATTGTTCTGGCACAATTAAAACATGATAAAGCTTAATATCAAAACGAAGAATATCTTTCAATTCACTAATAGCTTTCTTTTTATTTTCATCCCAAGCTTTTAAAATTTCTATTCTAAATCTTTCTGTTTGCTTTTTTAATTTTTCATATTCTTTTGTTTCTAACATGATATTATAAATTGTATCATCATTAGGTATAAAATTTTTTGGATCTTTTAATATCAATTGATTATCTCTAAAAGTTTGATTATATTCTTTTTTATAATTAACCCAAATTTTTTGTTTTAATTTGTGAATACTTTCAGAAATAGATGCTTGAAATAATAAGTTCCAAATTAATATATAATCATTAACATCAAATTTCAAATTCATACAGCTTCACCCTTACTACAAATATAATATATCATAAAAAAAAAACGATTGAAACGTTTTTAAACAAATTTGTAACTTTATTTTCTATATTGGATTAACATGAATAACAGTTAAGTAAATTTCTGGTAATTTACGAGCAATTTCCCTTTCTAAATTATCCGCAATTTCATGACTTTCAAACGTTGACATATTACCATCTACAAAGATAGTAAAAGATATTTGATACCTATATCCTACAGGTGTTGCATTAAAATGATTTATCTTTTTAATTTGTTTATTTTTTCTTATTATTTTCAAGACTTTTTCTCTAGTTTCAATTGATAAAGATTTATCCATCAAAACATCGTAACTTTCCTTAAATATTTGAAAAGATGTAACCATAATCCATAATGAAATAATCATACCAACTACTCCATCTAAAAAATATATTCCCCTAGTAGAAAGAAGACAAGATATTAAGTTAAATGTAGTTATTATACAATCATTTCTATGATCTTTACTATTAGCCTCTACTAATAAGTTATTATACTTTTTAGAAATTTTACTTGTATATAAATATAAGCAAGCTTTAACTATTATTGTTATAATACAAACTATAATTAACCAGATTGATGATATGTACTTTTCTTGTTTAATAAAACTAAAAAATGAATCTATTAATATTTTCCCTGCAACTAAAATCATCACAACACTAATTAACATAGAGTAAATATATTCAGCTTTACCATGTCCTAAATTATGATCATCATCAGATGGGCGTGATGCAATCTTATTTCCTATAAAAGTCATTAAAGAAGATAAGATATCACCTGCACTATTAACACTATCCGCAATCATAGATTGAGAACTACTCATAAATCCAACTATTCCCTTAATTATTAAAAGAAATAAATTACCAACTATTCCAAATAGACTAGCTTTTTTAGCACTACTATAACGATCCATGGTATTCCCTCTTTCTATTTTTACACGAATTAATAAAACTTTGAAAAATAGCATTATGTTTTTGATCTATTTTATATAAACTTTCAGGATGATATCTAACACCCATATAAAACTTCTTACCTTTACTTTCAACAACTTCAATATTACCATCACAATCTAATGCAACTACATCTAACAATGGATGTTTATCTACTACATTTTTATGTCTAGAATTTACTTGCATACTATCTGTTTGAACAGTAGAATAAAATTTTGAATCTTTATCTATAATTTGAATATCATGAGCATAAATCTCTTTTCTTCTATTATGACACTCAGGTTTTTCAACATGTTTAATTGTACCACCTAAGGCATCAACAATACAATTTTGTCCTGCACATATACCTAAACAAGGAATATCATTATCATAACAATATTTAGCTATAAAGAATTCAAATACTTCATTTGTAGTACCACCTTGTAAAATAATTCCATCACATAGATTAATTTGATTAATAATATCATCTTTTCTTAAGATATCACCAAACTCGTTCCAATTGTCTCTACAATAAATCAATTCTTCATTAGACGCTAATATTCCAATAGCTATTGCTCCATTATCAAAAATAGCTTGTTTTACTTCATCTCTTATATATGTATCAGTTCTTTGCTTTTCACTATTATAATGCTTGCCAACAATACCAATTATAACTTTATTTGCCATAAACTTTCACTCCAACTTTCACCACTATATTTAAATCCTAATTTTTTATAGTATTCATTTAATTTTTTATTATGAGCAACACAATCTAATCTTAAATACTCCTTATTATCTTCTTTTGCTTTATTAATTGCAAATAATATTAACTTTTTCCCCAATCCATTAGTATTAAGTTTAGTTGCAAAATGATGAATGTAATATGCATTAAATAAAGTACTATCACTCCAATATTTTTCATCAGCATCTTTTAAAAGAAATCCCCCTAATACATCTTTATCGTCTTTTATTATATATAATTTATTTAAATGTTTCCTAAAGTAATTAATATCATATTTTATTGGATAAGATGTTACTTTCCATTGGTTAACTTTCTTCTCTTCTAACCATTTGCATCGAGAAATAATTATATTATGAAACTCTTCTAACTCACCTTCCCTAGCAACTTCTATTTTATACATTCTTATCACCAGCCTTATTCTTATATTATAACAAAAACAGTGCTATTAAGCACTTAAAAATATTTAAGAAAGTAAAGATAGGATAGTCTCAACAACAATTTCTTTCATACTTAAAAAATCTAATTCACTATGTTTATGATAAACAACCTCATGACATAGATTATCAACAAGACCAATACTAATATGAATCTTTTCTTTTTGATTCTTTGTATTTATTCCATTTTTTGTTAATTCACTAGATATTTTATCTGTTATTCTAATTTCATTTTCATGAAATATATCAGCTATCTCACTATCTAAATGACTCATTGCCATCAACTCTTCATGAGCCTTTTTACTCATCGTATGTGTCTTTATAAAACTATCTATTAGTCTAGAAATAACATCTTTCAAGTTACTCTTATCAAATTTATTTTCTTTTAAAATATCAATCATAGGAAACATAATTTTATTAGAATAATCCTTAACACCTTCTATAAATATATCCCTTTTATCTTTAAAGTACTGATAAATTATACCTGTTGATACTCCAGCATATTTAGCTATATCAACACAAGTCACGTTGTGGTAGCCTTTAGTACACATTAATTCAAAACCTTTTTCAATAATTTTATTTTTCTTTTCTATTGAACTTTTCTTAATTGGTTCTCTAATCTGTCCCATGAGATCATCTCCTAATTCTTAATTTAAAAGAGTACATTATTATTCTAACATACTCTTTAAAATTTTACACTATTCATTACCCTTTAAGCTTGTTACCATATCTATATTATTTATCTTTTTTGATAATATCTTAGATACTATATAACTAGTTAAGAATGTACCAATAATTGCATAAACATAAGTCATAATACTTATATTAGCACCAAAATCATAACTTTCTTCAATAGCCGTTTTAAATAACCAATCTGTTAAATAAAATCCTGCTGGAAGTCCTAAGATAATAGATATCACTGCAATTATATTATTTTGTTTAATAAATATTTTTCTAATTTGACGATCTCTAAATCCTAATACTTTCAATGTTGCGAATTGGTATTCCTTCTCTGTATAAGATAAAACACACATATTATATATTATTACAGAACCTAATACAATCGCAATGAAGATAATAAGTACTATCATAGATTTCATAGTTGATAACATATTACTCATTCCCTCTTCTAATGAGTTAATATCTTGAATCAATAAAACATTATCTATTTCTTTAGTATTACTTAAATCTTTATCTGTATATAGTGAATCTGCCTTATATGTATTACCTAATTTTTCATAATAATCTCTAGTAATAGTCATATTCTGATTTTGTGGATCCTTATTAAATCCTACTATTTTAGATTTATAGTACTTATCACTACCTACAATCTTCCATGTTATAATATCACCTTTTTTATATCCCATAGTAGATGCAAGTTTATAAGTAATATATACACCATCTTCACTATCTAATTTAATAAACTTACCCTTATTATCAACAAATCTAACTTTATTAGAAGCATCTGTTATAAGTACATTATTAGATTCTTTTTTACCATCTTTATTCTTTATTTCAATTAAACTTGCCTGTGATGTAGCACTTCCATATTTATCTTTTAACTTATTTAAATTACTTTCTGATATATCAGACTTTAAAGATAATTTATAAGAGAAATTGTATAAATCTTCAAATTGTAATTTTATAAAAGAATTTAAGCTATCTAACATACCAAAAGCACATACTATTAACATACAACAACCAGTTATACCAACAATTCCAGTTAGTGTTCTAGCTTTATTTCTAAACATATCTCTAAGATTCCATTTAGTAGAGAAATTTAATTTTTTAAATATTCCCTTAGTTGTTAGCAAAAGACTTGTTGCTTTTACTTTAGGAGACTCTGGTCTTAAAGTATCAGCTGGAGATAAGATTAAATTCTTACGACATGCTATGAAACTAACTACAACTACAGCTAAAACTACTAAAGCTGCACAAACAAAGCAAGAAGCCATTAATACTGGAGTTCCATTAGGTATTTCAAAAAAACTCATTTCCAAATTTATAAATAAATTACCAATACCATAATATCCTGCTATAATACCACAAATTGATGCTACTAATGATATCCAGAAACCATAACTCATATAATGTAAGAATATTTTATAATTCTTAAACCCTAAAGCCTTAAGTGTTCCAATTTGAACTCTTTGATTTTTAACAACACGTGTCATTGTTGTAATTACTGATAACATTGCAATAAATATAAATAGACCTGAAAATACTCCAATATATGTTTTACCTTCATCAATTTCTCCTTGATATTGCCTGTAAGATGTAGAATCCTCAATTTTAATAACTGTCTTAGCGTTATCTATTTTTTTCTCTATTTCATCTTTTACTTTAGCATCATTCTTTTTATTAGAAACATCAACCATAACATAATTGAATACTAATTCATCTTTATAGTTAAAGTCCATCTTATCTAAATCTTCTTCCATAACACCTAAACTAGAAGCTGCTTTTGATTTAATATATCCTTCTAATTCATTACTTGATAAATAAGCAAAACCAAATTCTTCATGATTAGGATATAACTCTGACTCATCTTTAACATCATATACATGATCAGGTACATTAATAAATCCTAAAACTTTTTCCTTAAAAGTATAACCATCATACTTAATAGTTATCTCATCACCAATTTTTATTTTATTTGCATCAGCATAAAAAGCATCTAACCAAATACCCTTTTTATCTACATCAAATTTTTCTCCTTTAACAACATAAAACTTTGATATTTTATTTGATTCAATAAAATTAGTAAGTAGTGTTTTATCACCATCCGTTTTTGTTGTTATTGATAGTTTTCTTTCTGCACTTTTTACATGATCTATCTTCTTAATATTATCCAAATCTTCTCTTGTAAAATTGGCACCTATTACATTTAAATCTTGTAAATTATTCTCTTTGTAAAATTTATCTGCTGTATACTGCATACCCATCATATAACTTTCAATTCCGCTATATGCTAATACACCAATAAATACCATTAAGAATATTGTGATAAATTGACTAAGATTATGTTTGATATCACGTAACATTTTCTTTCTTAACATATTACCACACTACCTCATCAATATTTTTAGGTTTCTTATTTTCTACAACACTGTCAATTTGTCCATTTTTAATTCTAATTACACGATCAGCTACTTCTGCAATTAAAGCATTATGAGTAACTATAACAACAGTATTTTCACCGTTATTAGCATCACAACATTTCTTTAATAACTTCAAAACTTCTACACCTGTTTTAGAATCAAGTGCACCAGTTGGTTCATCACATAATAATATTTTAGGATTCTTAGCTATTGCACGTGCAATTGAAACTCTCTGTTGTTCCCCTCCAGATAATTGATTTGGAAACTTTGTTAAATGTTTAGAAAGTCCAACATCTTTTAATATTTTCTTTGCACTTCTTGACTTTTTTACTATATCTCTTACTATTTCAACATTTTCTAAAACTGTAAGAGTTGGTAAGATATTATAAAACTGAAATATAAATCCTACATTTTCTGCTCTATACTCACTCATTTCATTAGCATTGTATTTTTCAATATTTTCTCCATCTATAACAATACTTCCGCTTGTTGCTTGGTCCATTCCGCCAAGTAAATTTAAAAGTGTTGATTTTCCAGCACCACTAGGTCCTAAAATAACAACAAATTCGCCTTTAGGTATACTAAATGATATACCATCTAAAGCATTGAAACTTGCATCACCCACTTCATATGTTTTTGTGACATTTTCAAATTTAATAAAATCCTTCATTTTTACCTATTTCCTTTCGTATGAAATTAATTTCATATTAAATATACTATAATTTTATGTTAAATGCAACAACAAAATAAAACTTTTTTCATATTACTAAAAACCATTGATTTATATAATGATTTTTGGTATTATATCACATGCAAGAAAGGGGAGATTTCAATGTATGATGACAAGTATACTAATCCAAAGCTTGAGACAAACAACATAGAGGAAGAGCACGCTTATCTAAATGCATATAAAGAAATCATTTCTAAAACAGCAGACTTATTAAAATATATAAAGATGGATAATCCATTTGACGCCTCATTGATATTTCAATATCTTCTATGGAATGGTTATTTTTCAAAAGATAAAAATTTTAAATATAGTAAGGATAATAGGTGTCTAGCTAGGGATGCTTATGGTGCTGATATCATGAGAGGATATTCTGTTTGCCTTAACAATTGTGACATGTTAACTAGAATTCTTAATAGCTTAGATATACCATCAAGAGTGTTGTATTGTTCACTTAAACAAGAAAAATTACCCAATGATAATCAATTTGTTAACCATATTGACAATTTAAGTCCATGGGAAAGGTTTCTTAGAGATCATATTAGAGGTAATCACGCTGTTGTTGTATTTAATCATGAAGATTTAAATTACGTAATGGATCCTACAAATAATAGCTTTATAGAACCGATTGGATATAAAAAACTTAAATTCTTTGATACAGATGATATATTAAAAATAAGAAAAGGAACATCTGTTTTGATGAATTCACTCTCAGATCCATTTGAAGAAATATCAGCCTCAAATCCATTTGAAGGAATATCAGCTATTTCAAAAGATTTTGATCATATTATTCTAAATTTATTTATGCAAAGTAAATCTAAAAATAGTAAAATAAATAAAAAATTTTTATCAGATAAATGTTATAAAGCCATAAAATCCTATGCTACTAATATAGAGTTATTTAAAGACTTTCATACTGAAATAACACCACAAATTGATACTGTTTGTAAAACACTAAGACGATAGATAATCTACCGTCTTCTTTTAATTATATCATCATCTTTTATATGTCCTATTAATAAACTTGAATCTTTATCATGCATTTTCATATTTTTTCTTATATCTTCCTCTGAGTAATTAGCATAACAATATCTACATAAATGATTACAAGTATTATAAGAACCTATATCAACCATTTCTACACAATTACAACCTCGAGCTTTCCAACTTTTAAAATTAGATTTACCCGTTAATTTATATGCCAAAACATGAGATAAACATTCACCCTTTATGAAACCATACTCCACTAGATCATGTTCTTCCATACACGTTTGAACAGTAATGCCACGTCCTTTAGCACTTCTAGAAAAACTAGTACCAATTTTTTTATAATCATCATCAGTCAATTTTTTATATTTCAATATATTTTTATTTTTCAATACATTTTTGTACTCATCTAAAAAAGAAACTATAATATGTTTAGTATACCCCTCTAATAAACTACATAATTTATCAAAAGCCTTAATATGATAAGAAACTGTATAATAATCATTTATAAAAATAGGATCATATCTAATATATAAATTATCAATTCCTACAATATCTGATATTTTCTTAACAGCTTCTATAATCTTAGTTTTATCTATTACATTATTTTCAATTTCCTTTTTATAAGGAGTAATAGTAACATGAAAAAGAATTGGCTTTTTTATTTCTTTCAAATACTTTACTATTGGTATTGGATTTTTAGTACAAAACATAATAGCATCAACATCTTCAAAATAGATTCTACTAACAAGTTTTTCATTAAATGGATTTCTAGCATCAACAAATCCTTCTCTATATCTATTCATAAACCAATCAGTATAGAATGCTACTACATCTGTTCTACCACTAACATTTAAAATCATTTTTCTTCGTCATCTTGTTTTTCTAATTCTTTTTCTATCATTTTTTCTAAAGATTCTTTTGTAATTTCTTCATCTTGTAACAATTCATCTAACTTTGTCTCTTTTTCTACTATTTTCATAAAACTATCACCACAATCAAACTATATCACAATTTTTATCATCAAACAATATCTTCATCGATTGGTAATTTAATAGTAACAGTTGTATACTTCCCTTTTACAGAATCATAACTAATTGAACCATCATGTTGATAAATTATTTCTTTTGATAAAGCAACACCTAAACCAGTTCCCTTCTCCTTCGTTGTATAAAACATCTCATCAACTTTATCTAAACTTTTCTGAGACATACCTACCCCATTATCTTTTATAATAAGATTAACATCATCACCCTCTACAAAAGCCCTAATACTAATATAAGAACTCTTCTTTTTCTTATCTTTAGCCTCTATAGAATTTTTTAATAAATTTACTAATACTTGCTTTAATCTATTATAATCAAGTTCCATATACAACTCATCATCAGGAATATCCAGTTTTAAAGAAACATCATTGGCATTAAATAACGGCTTCATAATATCACAAGTATCCTCTATTAATAAATAAAAATCAGCTTCTTCTTTCTCTACTTTTATCTTAGTATAATCCAAAAAGTCATCCATTAATATTAATGTTCTATTTATCTCATCTTTTATAATTGAATTATACCTCTCCACTTTGTCAATATCCCTATAATCCATCATATCAAGATACCCCTTACATACTGCAATTGGATTTTTAATTTCATGAGTTATCTTAAATAATGATTCTCTAAGCTTCTTCTCCTTTTCTAATTCATAAACTACTCTATTAAGATCTATTGCCTCTTCTCCCTTTTCTAGTAAAAAAGCAACCATAAATGCTAAAATAGTAAAAAGTATCATAGTAAGCAATATTAACATCATACCACTATAAACATCAGTAGTTGATTCAGGAATAAAATAAAACACTTTAAAAGACATCATAAACGCTTTTATAGTAGAAAAAATAGCAATAAGACTTAATGCATTTATTTTTCCATCTTTACCATGACAATAAACTAAATAACCAATAAAATATATAACATATTCCAAAGCTAAATAAAGTATTTCTATTCCAGTTGCATTACGATAATATAAAACAAGCAAAATTGATAAAATAATAACACTATGCATTCTTTTTCTAAGTGCCGCTATTAATAAAGGTATATTTAATAAAAGAAGCGGATAAATAAAAACATTAGTACCAAATTTTATTAATAAATAAACAGAAGAATAAAGTGCTATATCCAAAATTATATAATTCATTTTCCTATCCAAGTTTTTTATATAAATAGTACAAATAATATAAATAAGTAATGGAAATGAAATACACATTAAATTTAATAAAGTTCCCTCAAAAAGATCCATAATCTCCCTCCTTACCAAGGATTATATCTTACAAATTTATCACATTTTGTCGAATTTTGTCGAAAAGCAAAAAAAAAGACGAAATTTGTCATTTAATCTCATCTATATATTTTTTTAATTGTTTAGATTCAGGTCCTAAAATAATTTTTAATTGATTATCAATTTCAACAATACCTTTAGCACCTAATTTTTGAATTGCTTCTTTATTTGCTTTATCTACATCTTTTAAAGTAACTTTAAACCTAGACAAAGTAATTTCTGTATCAATAATATTATCTTTTCCACCTAAAGCTTCCACTAACTTATTAAAATCCAGGGAAGCATCTTTACTATTAGCTTTCAATACAGCAAGTAAAACAATAAGTAGTACAATTCCTATAATTATATATTGCATTTTCTAATCACCAAACTAATTATATCCTACTTCTTATAAAAAAGCAAAGAATTAATATTTTTAAGACAATTATCATATATATGATATAGGTATAAGCTATACACTATTTTAAGATAAAAGAATATCTTATAGTAGAAAAGATAAGGAGGAATAGTATGGAAAATAATGAAAGTTGCTGCTTAGCAAAAATCCTAAAAGTAATTGACATTATTCAAAAAGAATCTGGTTGTTTGGATATCGATGAAGGTTGTGATAGACCATTTTTAGGAAATACTAGTGGAGCATTTTTCTATAACACAAGACCAATAACTTTATATAATAGAGATGGTAGCTTATTTAAAGTTACTTACTATGTAAATAACGTTGCAACAACATCTAGTGTTTTCAGAGTTGAAGAAGTTGATGACTGTTGTGCCAAACTTAGAATATTATCTACAGTTGTTTCAGATGATGTAACTGTTTATGCATCAACTGGAGAATATGTAACAATAAATCTAAATTGCTTCTGTGTTTTACAATGTTTAGATGATACTTATGTAGAAATTTAAGAAAGGAGAATCATTATGTGTGGTGATAAAGAAAACAAGAAAAAAAATTGTAACTGCATCGGAGATATAATATGTAAAATAATTCACTTGCAAAGAAATAGCTTTTCTGGTTGTAGCAAAGGAGGATGTGATAAACCTTTCTTAGGCCCAGAAGATATAACTTGTTATAATACTAGACCAGTTTCATTTTACAACTGTACAAATGGAGAACTATGGTCAGTATCAAATTCAACTATCTTTAGATTAGAGTCTTTAGAAGATTGCTGCTGCACCTGTAGAGTTTTAAACTTTAATAATGGAGAATATACAGCAACAAATGAATTTTTTACAATAAATCTAAATTGTGTATGTGCAATTAAATGCTATCAAGATATAAACTTAGCACTATAAAAAAATAAAAATCCTTATGGATTTTTTCTTTTTATTGAAATTACTTCAGAAATAGGAATCTTATCTCTATCAAGAGTTAATAAAACTCCTCCTCTTCTACTAATAATTCCTGTTTCATAAGTTTTAGTAGATGTTTCAATCATAACAGGAATATTAAAAACATATTTTGTACTATTAAAAAGTTCATCTAAGAAATCACTTATTTCGTTTTCACTCATATTAACACTAACTCTTCTAGTATCATTAGAATAATAAACAGATCTATTATTTTCTATCTTTTTATCAATAGAATTTTGATAAATTTTAGGTAATTTTTTGATATTATCACATCCTTTATACTATTTTATGAATCTTTATGAGAAAAATTGCATTTTTTTGGTATAATATCTAATAGACAAGGAGGAATAGATATATGATTAAACAAAAAAAGATAAATTTATCAATCTTAATACCAATTTGTTTGTTAGCACTAATCTCAGTAGTTACCATTTATAGTGCTCAAACATACATATCTGATGGAGACGGCATGGCTCTAAAACAAGGTATGTGGTATTTAATTGGAGCCATTTTAGTAATGATTCTAATAAAATTAAAAAATGAATACTTATATAAAAACACTTGGATTCTGTACATTATAGGAAATATATTACTACTCTGTCTTTTGTTATTTGCTCCAGAAATTAATAGTAGTAAATGTTGGTTTGTTATTCCTAAAGTTGGAAGTATTCAACCAAGTGAATTTATGAAAATATTTCTAATGTTAACCCTTGCTACTATGATTCACGATTTTAGAGCTAGTTACGATGCGCCTACAATTACAGAGGAATTTATATTTATATTAAAAACATTAATTGTAGTATTAATTCCATCTGTACTTACATTCTTACAACCAGATACAGGATGTGTAATTATTTACCTAATCATTTATGCATCAATGATGTTTGCATCAGGAATTAGAGCAAGGTGGTTTTTAATAGCCTTCCTTTTAGTAGCAGTTATTGCTAGTATAGTTTTTGGTACATACTTTTTAAACGAAAAATTATTTATAAAAATGTTTGGTAGTAATTTATATTACAGATTTGATAGAATTTTTAATTGGTCAAGTGGTAGTGGATTGCAACTAGAAAATGCTATGGCTGCAATCGGATCTGCTGGTATGTTTGGTCATGGATTCAATAAAACTCCTATCTATTTTCCAGAAGCTGGTACTGACTTCATATTTGCCGTATTTGCTTCTAACTTTGGACTATTTGGTTGTTTCCTATTAATATCATTATTAGTATTCTTAGATACAAAAATAATATTATATGCACAGAGAAAAATAACTGACACAGATAGATATATATTAATTGGAATAGCTTCCATGCTAGTATTTCAACAAATACAAAATATTGGAATGACTGTTGGATTATTACCAATTACCGGTATAACCCTTCCATTTATTAGTTATGGTGGTTCAAGTCTTCTATCATATATGATTATAGTAGGAATATTAATTAATATATCTATGGAAAAGCCAAGAAAATATAGGTACAAATAAAAAAGAGAAATCACTCTCTTTTTTTAGTTTTCTAAAGATTTGTAGACTTCTTTTAATTGTTTCCCAACATTTTTTAGATCTCTTGCCTTTGCAATTTTATATCCCTCTTTAGTTAAATCAGGTAACTCTTTATCGATAATTTTCTTAATCTTTAATTCAAACTCATCTACATCTTTTGCTTTATATACATTTTTTCCATCTTCTAACCAACCTTCAAATATTGGAATATCTCTAATAATAGATGGAGTCTTACAAGCACAAGCTTCAATTATTGGTATACCTTCAGTCTCTTCAAGAGTTGGAAATATATATAAATCACAACCAGATAACGCCCCTTTTATTTCATCTTGTTCAACATAACCAGGAAATTGCAAATTATCAAGCCTTGTCCTCACTGCATCTCTTACTTTCTTTGTTGCAGCCGCCAATGGAGAATAACCAAACCATATAAATTTATATTCAGGCATTCTTTTAGCAAGTTCTACAAAATCAACAATTCCCTTTCTTTCTATATATAAACCAATACCTACTATTACTTTATCCTTCTTTGTAAAACCGTACTTCTTTCTAAATTCTTTTCCTAGCTTTTCATCTCTTTCAAAAAAATTCAATTCTATCCCATTAGATATGCTATATATTTTTTTATTCTCTAAATGCTTATATGAAGAAATTAATTTCTTAGAATATTCTGTAGGAGTAACTAAGACATCCCCAAGCATATAACATTTAACTAACCACCACTTAAAAAACTTAGCAGTCTGTCTTGAAAAAATAAACCCATTAATATAGTCTTCTTCTGTAGAATGTGCATGATAAACTATTTTTTTACCATGTCTTTTTGCACGTTTCACTACAAAATAAGATTTAATAAAATATGTATTAATATGTAGTATGTCATATGAATCATTATTATCTAATGTGTAATTAACATTTGCTAAAGCAAGTGCTTTTTTTTGATGTTCAATTGCATGACCTAATCCACTCTTACCAATAGCTTTCAATCCTTCTGTATAAAGAAGTACTTTCATAACAAGTCACCTCGTTCTTACATTATAACATAAGTATTAATATAACGCATTACTTTAATATATTTATTCAATTTTTATTACAATAATCCATCAACGAAAAAAGACGATTTCTCGTCATAACATTAAAATTTATTTTGCTTTGCCAGTAGTTTTTCCAGTCACTTCTTCTATAATTTTCTGTGGAGTTTCCATAGCTTCTAAAATTCTAACTTGAACTTCTTCTCCAGAATTTGAATCATTTATAATTTCTCCAAATTCAGAAGGTTGCATTCCTAATTTTTCTTTAGCAAACCTCTCTACTGCTGGATCCTCCGTTGGAAGACCAATTTCATGTACAGATGCAGCCAAGTTAGCAAGATCAACAACCTCCTCCTTCACTGCTTCAACTGGATTTTTCAAAACCGCTTCCATTTCTGAAAGCCCAGGAATAACAACATTATACTCTTTAGCCGATTCAACTACGTACTCTGCCTTTTCCACCTTTTCTTCTACTATCTTATCAAATGTTCTTCTTTTCATTATATCATTCCTCCTTGTTGTCTAATTGTTATTTTCTAAATCATTTGAGTCAGAATTATCTTCTTCATTATTTAAATTATCACTTTTTTCATCAGTATCTATATTATCATTTGTACTTTTATTTAACTTACCAACAACTAACGATACTACTTGTCCCTTTTTTATTTTAGTATTTGAAGAAATTGATTGTTTTAAAACAACATTATTTTCTCCTTCTGAAACATCTTGATAGGAAATTTTATATAAAATATTTTTGTGATTCAAAGAGTTTTTAGCTTTATCAATATTCATACCAACAACATTAATCATTACTACTTCTGTATCATCTAAAACCCCAACATAAACTTTTATAATTGTATTCTTACTAACCTTTTTATTTGCCGTTTTATTTTGATCTAAGACAACACCAGCTTGAGTTGAATCAGTAACTTTTTTATCAACTTTTTCTACATTTAGTTCATGTCCCCTAAGAGTATTATATGCTTCATCATAAGACATACTAATAACATTAGGAACTTCTATATTAGCATCACTATATATTTTGTAACCTAATCCACCACATACAACCATCAAAGCTATTACTAATAAAACTAGTAAAAACATAACTATCTTAGAAAATAATCCCATTTTTCTTTCTACTATAACATTGTTATTACCACGTTTGTTATTTTGACTATTACTCTTCTGTTTTACTTTCTTCACTTTATTTTTCACTTTTGTTTTAGTCTTTGCTTTACTTGCTTTTGCCTTTTTATTTTTTGATTTATTCTTCTCTAAATTTTGGTAATCATCATCTTCATATTCTAAAACAAGACTAGTTCCACACTTTTTACAAAATAGTGCATCATCTTCATTTAATACTCCACATTTTTTACAATACATTTCCTATCACCTCCACCTCGTTTTAGTATTATATAATAAATTTTAAAAAGTGACTAAGTCAATTGTCATAACTTTACACAATTATACACTTTTATGAAATTATTTTTATAAATTCTTCCATAGATATATCTTTTTGAATAGGATAACGAGGAATTAAATATGAATCATCTTCTCTTATTGCTTTTCTATTACCTCCTACGAACGCTACAGAAAATCCTGCTTTTTTTATCTGTTCTATTGCACTATCACTATAGGAGTAAAATGGATAACAAAACGCTTTTTTTGTACCTAATTTATTTATAGACGTATTTAAATCATTAAAAATATCTTCTCCACTTAAACAATAAATTTTATTTTTACCACATTCACCAACTATATGCAAATCATCACCATGACTTTCAACTTCCAAGTAATCAGATTTGTAATCTTCCTTATTCCACCATGCTGTAATCAAAAATAAAGTTGCATGCATCTTATATTTTTCAAGTAGTGGTATTAACTTATTACCATTAAGCTTACCAGTTCCCATAGCACCATCATCAATAGTAATCAAAACTGATTTATCAGGAATATCAATTTTATCATTTTTCCACCCTATAAATTCATTCATAGTTAAAGCTTTATAACCATTCTCCTTTAAATATGTTAAATGTTGCTCAAACTTTTTACTATCTAAGCATATAGATTCATTACATACTTCACTATTAGAATCATAAAAGAAATGATAATTTAAAACCGCAACTGATTGATTATTACTTTCATTTATATTAACACCATTTATCATTTTCTCTATCATATCTAATGAAGTATAATCAGATACCACATATCTATTTATAGAATCAATATTAGTATCTTTAGTAGTCTTTATATTAGAATCAATAAAAGTAAATACAGAGTTATTTGATACATTCTCAATATTAAATTTATATTTTTTTAATAAGTTATTATCTATATTTTCAGAAGTAGTAAGTAATACTGTCTTTTTCTTCAATCTAATACTTCCCTCTAACCACCCTTTATATTCATCTAAACTAATAGACTCATATTTATTATCCTTTAGATAAGAAAGTACTTCTTTAATTTTAGAAGATGAGGCATTATTAAAATATAAAACACTAATAAAAGATGCCTCCTCTTCATTAGTATTTTTACTATCCTCTATAACACCATCATTTTTATTAACCTGATACTCATCTCCTAAAAAAGAAACATAATAATAATCAGTACCAACATATTTTATTGGTAAACTAACACCATTATCTATTTTTAAAGCATCTTTTCCTTCCTTCTTTAAAACTACATTTTTATTAGTCTTTATATTCTTATCAAACGGTAAATAGTCTTTTAAATAAGCTTCCGCCTTTTCCTCTCTTTTCACATTTTCATAATATATATAATAATCAGTACCCTTAATTTTAAAATATAAAGAATTACTTAACTTATCTAAATTCAAAAAAACACCTTTAGAAACATTACCAACTTCTTTAAAAGATGATGAATAAAGTTTTGAATTTCTTGTTACTACTACACTTTTCCCATAATATTTTCTAATACTAAACATTTTCCCATACTTAATAAATAAAATACTAGAAATAGAAATAATAATTATTGATAGTGAAAAAATTATTTTTCTTTTCATAGAATCACCATTATTAGTATGTGTAATTCCGTGAAAATAATAAAAAAATATAGTAAAAATTAATTTACTATACCTTCATTTTACTTAAAACCTAAACCATTAAAGAATTTTAAGTTTCCGTCTTTTCCAAAAGATCCTGTAATATAACTACTACCATCTCCTGCTACCCAAACATACTTATTCCAAGAACTCAACTCTATAAGTGTTCCATCAACACCACCAACTGCTTCTTTAAACTCATCATAACTTACTCCATCATTTATCTTAGCTTTAACATCTGATAAGTTATCAAGTGTAACTTTTTTGTTTTTTAACTCTTTTTTATCATATTCTATCTTTATTGATGATATTTTTTCATTGTTGATAGACACTGTCATTACCTTATCATTACCAAAATCATATTCATATTTATCAAATATACTACTAGTAGTATTTTCTACTTTAGTAGCATCAAAACCAACTATATCATTCAATTCATCTAATGTATTATCTAAAGACATTTTTGATAAACATTTATAATATGAACACTTTGACTTTACCGTTGTTTCCTTTTCTACACTCTTTACCTCTTCCTTATTTGTGGTCTTACTTTCCTTTTTATTTGTACAACCCATAGTACAAACAAAAACTAAAAAGCACATTATCCCTAATAAAACTTTATTCTTCATACTTTTCCTCCTCATAACAATGATTATATCTTATAATATTTAAATTGTATACAATTTATTACTTATTAAAAAAAAGAAAACAACTAAAATTGTTTTCCCTTAATAGTAAAATGAATGAATCAAGAAGAATAGTAATAATCGAATAAAATCATTCCTACTATTTAGTATAATATATGAATTATATAAATATCAGATTATTTAGTTAGACTATATTGAATCCTTTTTAGAGTATTCAACTATATTATACCAAGTAACTGGATCTATTACTCCTGTCACTTCTTCATCAAAAATTGATTGTAGTTTTTTTACAGAACGTTCCATAATATCATCAAATATACCACTAACTCTTACTCCAGGAATATTTTTGAATTTTTGACAGATTTTTAATAAAAATTTTTGAATAATTCTAACATCTTCACCCTCCATTCCTAAAGCAAGCAACCTACCTTGAAAAAACTCGTCTTCATACTTTGCATATTTAGAAGGAAGATTTTTTATTATTCCTTCATACACCTCAACTATTTTATTCCAAGTAGTTGCATCAACTTCACCTGTTGCAGGAAGTGAATATTTGTTTTGAAAATTAATAACCATTGTTTTTGTATTATCATTATAAACACTATTAAGTTTTAAAGTTGGTAAATCCGGATCAAAATAAGCTATTGCTCTTAAAACATAATGAAGTACCTCTACTCCTAAACCGACATCAGAATACTTTAAGGAATTACCATAATCAAATATTTCCTCTTCTTCTAAAATTCCTTCTGAATATATATCATTAACTCTCTTAACAGCGTTATAAACATATTTTATTTTATACCAAGTTGCGTAATCAACTATACCGGTTACTTTCAAATTGAATATTTCTTGAAATTTTTTTACACTATCTTCTGTATAAGTACCAAAAACTCCGTTTATTTTTGGTATTTTTGGTATAGCTGGATAATTGTTAGAAATCCTATTTAATTCTCTTTGAATAACTCGAACTTTATCACCTGCATTACCAAGTTCTATTGGATAACCTGGATAAACGCCTATTAATTCCCCTGTCGGAGCATTTTCAAATATTTCAATATCATCACCATAATAATGTCTTAGTATCTCTAATGGTGTTTTATTCTGATTAGCTAGACTTACAGTCCCCCATTGTGATAATCCTTCACAAGTAGTACTTTTTCCATCACAATATATTGCATTTAACGGTTGAATTTGGCCCCTTCTATATGCATAATTATTAAATAAGTCATCTACTTTTCTAGAAACAGCATCAAACACTTGCCTATCTTCTATATATGATTGATCATAAGCAGGTAAGGATGTTATATCAAAACTATAACCTCTACTTGGATACCATTCATTATAAATTCTATTTAAAGCAAATGATATTTGTGCTAGAATATTAGCCTCAATCGCAGCATCAGGCCATGTTGGATAAATCTCACTAGACGCCACATTTTTTATATAGTCAATAAATGGAATACTAATATTTTTAGCCGCTTCATCAGGTGCTCCCAAATGCACTACGATTTCTGTTGGAATAGTCGGATAATTTATAACATTATTCATTTTCCATTCCACCCTCTATTATATTCATTGCTGAAAACTTAATAGGCTGAATTACTTTTATATTATCAAATATTCCAACCTCATATACTCTTTTTAAATCAGAATCTGGATATTTAGCTGTTACAGTATACGTCGTAAAAATAACATCACTTGCTTCCTCTACTACTTTTTTAGGAACTTTAGCAGGTAAAACTATTTGATCAATAATACCACTACTATCCGTAACCCCTTGGAAAAAAATTACTTTTTCTCCATTAATATCTTTTGATATTTCTATTTCAACTCCCTGTAGAGGAAAAGCTTGATTAGTAGCAATAGCTTGTACTTTTAAAATACCAGAACCACTATTTTCTAAAGAAAATTCTGGAAACTTCTCCCTTGTAAAGAAAACTTCATTCATAATTAACCCCCTATATCTTTAAAACTTGACCAATACTTAACATAGTACTACCTAGTCCATTTTTCTTTTTTAATGAATCAACACTTGTATTAAATTTTTTAGCTATGCTATACAAACTGTCTCCACTTTTAACTGCGTATGTAGTTTCCCCAATATTAACAGCTGGAACCTTTAATTCTTGATTAATTGATAAAGAATCACTCTTAAGATTATTTAAATCTTTTAATTCACTAACACTTGTCCCAAATTTTTTCGCAAGATCATATAAATTATCTCCACTCTGGACCTTATAGATAGTAACTTCGCTTAAGGCTACTGATGGTATAACAATCTCTTGTCCTACTGATAGAATATTATTATTTAGATTATTTAATTGTTTAATTTTATCAGCCGTAGTTCCAAACTTCTTTGCTATACTATACAAGCTATCTCCACTTTGAACTACATAAGTAGATGATAATGGAACATCAAAATCTAGTCCGTAACATTCCTCAATTGATGATATTTTTTTCTTATCATCTATAATTAACACTGTACCAACTGTTAATGTATTACTCTTCAAATCATTATCTTTTTTTATCTTATCAACAGTAGTACCAAATCTTTCTGCTATATCATATAAATTATCTCCAGCTTCAACTGTATAATTAACGTATTCTGGCAAATCAGAATTATCATTATCTTCAATATAACAAGGAATTCTTAATTCTTGACCAATACTCAAATCATTACTTTCAAGTCCATTATATTCTTTTATTAAATCTGCAGTAGTATCATACTTCTTTGCTATTTCATATAAACTATCTCCAGCTTCTACTGTGTAGATAACACACTCTGATGGATTAGTAGCATCATTATCAGAAACAATTAAAACTTGTCCAGGTACTAAATTATCACTAGTCAAATTATTAAGTTCCCTAATTCTTTGAGCACTAGTATTATGTTGCCTAGAAATACCATATAAAGTATCTCCAGATTGCACTGTATATGTACTTTGGTTCATTATTTTACACCTCTAGTTATATATATGAAAACAAATAAAAAAAGTGACAAAAACCTATGTAAAGTCACTTAAAAACCAAATAAAGATATCATCATATTGAATTTTAAATACAAATTTATTGTCATTTATTTTTTCTACAAAGAAAGTGGGAGTATACTTGTATATATTATCTTTTAATTCATCGTCAAGAATTTTACATATACCATCATCAATAAAGAATACTTCACCAGGAACTATGTAATCGTTAATTTTAATTACATTAGAAAATTTATTTAAAGTTACCAAATCACCAAACAAACTAAAAGAAAAACTATATTTTTTATTACTACTATTTGCCATAATATTGAAATTTATTAATGGCTTATGATCCTCAAACTTCACTCCATCTTTATACGATACTAAAGTAATTTTATCAAAATCATATTCTAATATTGCATTTTTTAAATCTTCTTTTCTATAAGAAAAAACATACTCATCTATTCCTAATTTTCTCTTCATAATAAATAACCCCTATAAAATATCAACAATTCTAAAATAAATCATAAATATTGAAATATCGTAATATTTTCATTTCAATCCATAGTCTTTAACTAAGCTTTTTCTTAAAATTTTTTCTTGTACCTTTTGTTTATTTATAATCTTATTATTTATCTCATCAGTCTTTTTATTATATCTAATTTCCCTAACTTCATATAAAATGTATGCATCAACAAGGGTTAAATTATTATAATTACTCATTTTATCTTTTATATATTCTTCTAACTCTGGTATTTCTTTTTTTCTAAAGATAGCTAAAGTTTTATATGATTCATTCAATTCATCCTCAGTTAATCTACTTCTCATAAAATCTTCTAAAGAATTCCTCATATATTCACATACACAATCATGCTCTTTTTTTATGCAATCTTTATTCTTATACTTAATAAACAAATCAGCCATTAGTTTTTGTTCTTTAATTTTGAGATATCTTTTCATTTCATCTTTAGTTATTTGTTCTAATGACTTACCATTTAATTTATTAAAAAAGCTCTCATCATCATGACTAACATAGGATAAAAATCTTATCCATTCATCTAATGTATGATCAATATTAGCATGCGACAAAGAACTAACTGGATATAATAGTTTATTTTCAACTCTTATCTCAAACATACTCATCACCCAATCATATATAATATTTATTTATGTTTTCTTACTAATCTGTGAACTTTTTCTATTGCCTTATCCTCTGACTCAAAAATAGCAGTTTCATAATATTCTTCTTGTAGTTTATAAAAATAAGAATCTCTACTAAATACATTTTTAGGAACTATTATTTTATGAGTAGATTCAAACTCATCAGCTTTAGAGTAAGGAATTTCAACAGTTTCATCGAAGCTATGGCTTTTAGCCTCTAAATTATAATAGACTACATAATCAGCATCTTTATCATCTCTATTTACTCTTATATCATGTGCAGCATGAACTATATCTATTTCATTAGTATATTTATAAGTTCCAATATAAACATAATAATCATCTCTTGGTGTAATATCTGTCCTACTAACTGCCATTCTTACAAAATAAGAATCTTCCTCTTGTTCTATAGGATCAATATGCTTAGCTTTATTCGTTTCATATTCTGCAATAGTAGCTAAATATTCTTTTACTACAGAATTATTTTCCAATTCTTCTATTTTTGATTTCAATGCAAGTATTTTATTTCTCTCATTTATTAATTCATTGTAATTTTCCCTAAGTTTTATTAATTCTTCACTTTTCATATAAAACCCTCCTAAAATATTTTCACATTTCTTTGAAAAAAATAATTTATGTCATAATTAACATATACATTATATCACAATTGCATATTCCTGAAAACATAGATAGAACAGTATAATTACGATAGTTTAAGTTTTCTATATTGCTATAAAACTGATATCAAAGTTATTTTAAAAAATAACCTGTCGTCTTTTTATTCTAACAATGTATAATAATTACTAATGTTGTTAGTTCCATAAATTTATATTTTTTATCTAAAGCTATCAATATCTTTATCATTATTATTACGATAGTAATTACAAAAAACAAACTATATTAAGTGATTTGAATAAACATTAATCTGGTACAAATGTTGTAACCATCTACAATTATTTTAGAACCAATTTTTTTGTTCATCTTTTTTATTTAATACTTGAAGTTGGTTAAATAAATTCATAAAACATAAATTAAATGGGGCGTATTTTGATCCTGAATTACATATTCTTATACCAAAACCAAATGTAGAATCATCAGGATTATCAGTAAAGGTTAATATTATTTCATCATCTTTCTTTTCTATTTTTAATTTGTTAGCTTTTTCATCATATATATTATCGCTATACCAAACAATTGCAGAATCCTGTACTAATCTATTATAAATATTGTTATTTTTCAATAATTCATTTGTTTGTTCTTTAGTATCGTATATTTCTGATTCAATTTCACTTGCATCAAATACTTTACATTTAATTATATTATCTATAAGAATTTCAAAATACTGATAAATTTCTTGACTTTGATTTATAGAAAAGGTGGCACTGTAATTCCCATTTTCATCAATATTATGGTCTCCAAAGATATCTATATATAAATCAAAATTTGAACCATAAAATATTTTTAGTAATTTATTTTCATCTCTAATTAAGATGTCTTTTACTTTGTTGAAACAATCATTATTTTTAAATTCTACTGTTATAGTAACTCTCCCTTAAAAGTAAAAATATTATAACAAATAAGTGTAATTATATCAACATTCTGTTATAACAAGATATTTAACATTCTAGGTATTTTAACACAATCAGTTAAATAATTCATTGAAATTTTTTATCATATAAAAATCAGTCTTTTTTCAGACTGAATATATTTAAATTTCGAATAGTTCGAACAGATTCTCTAGTGGTGCTAATGTCGTAAATATCTACAACTTTTTTTAAAGTATTACAAACTTTTATTTTTTAGGATTTTTTCTACGAACATACATTACTGTTGTTCCATCAGTTTGGTAGTCAATACCTCTTGGAATTCTAGGATCAAGCATTATATCGTGATTTACTTTAATGATACTAACTCGTTTTTTATCATTTTTATTGTAATATGGAATCAAAGAATCTTCATCAATGTATATTCCTTTTTCAGGAATCTTACTGCTTGTGGTTAATTTTTTGTTATAATTTCCAGTTATCATGCCTTTATAAAATTCTAAATAATCCTTTAAAGAAGCAATCCATTCTAAATTTACATACTTTCCATTTCCTAACGATAATAATGGACTAGTATTTTGATATAACTTAATTGTTCCATTTTCGACAATATTAATATTACCAATATAGATATTATTTTTTAACATAAAATACCTCCTTTTAAAACTTAGCTAATATTATACATATTATTTATTTCGATGTAAATATCTTTTGCTAAAATAATATTCATAATATAATTTGTAAATTTTATTATGACAAAATATTTAACCCCCTAGGTATTTTGATACAAACATCAAAATTACCGATTGGTTTTTATAAAATAAAAATCAGTCATATTTAAGACTGAAGTATATAATTAAGTTCGAATAGTTCGAACAGATTCGTCACTGGTGCGAGTAAGAAAGTTATTTCAAACTTTTTTTCGCTAAAGTAAGAAATTAATATAATATTTATATCAATTTCTTAATATAATTATAAACTAAACTGTTGAATAATTAAATACTTATTTACCAGTTTGTTTGCTTTTTTCTAATTTTCTTTGTAATCTTAATTGCCTTACTTCTTCTTTTTTTAGATTTTCTTGTTCTTCTGATAAATCATCCTGGTTTATTCGATTAGATAAAGCATTGACTAATCTTTGATGAAGTTCATCTTCTTCTGGTGTATAAAAAGTAGCAGCATTATTATTTTGTGTCATTATTAATTCTTGAATTGTTATTGTTGGAAGTTTTTCATATTTACTTGCTCTTGAACCATATCCAATATAACAAACTAAATTTTTGGATCCACCTGCTTTAATATATTCATTCATAAATAATCTAAGACCCGGATCAGATCTATCAACACCATATGCCATTGGTATATCAATATTTCTACCAAATTCTTTTGCAAATATAAAAGCCCTACGAGGTCCAATTCTATTTCCACCACGTTCAATGATTCTATACATTACGCAATTAAGCATTTCATCTTTTTGATAAATCCAATTATCGTAATCTTTAATTGCTTTTTCAAATTCATTGTTTTCTGGAAATTTTATACCTTTTTCTTTTAACATACTAACTACTTCTTTTATATTTTTACCTTCTAAGTCTTCATTAGCTATTCCAGGTATTACATCCATATATTCAGACCATTCAACAAAGCCATTGCGAGTTAAGTGTAAATGTGCACTACCATGCCCACGATTCCAATAAACAATATCTTGATATTTAGGTCTTGAAAATACATATCTTTCACTCCATGGTAATGAATTAATAAATGCTTTAGTATTGTAAAATTCATTCCAATCTAAATCTTTAATATCTGAATCATCATCTAATATATCATTTGTATATTGATTATTTGCAAACATAACTTCATTTATATCAATTTGTTCTTGTGATGAACCAGGCATTATTCTATTTATTTTATAATCTGGATACCTTAATTCATACCAAACTGCCATTTTTTCAATAAAATTTCTCATTTCTATAGGAAAATGATATTCACCAATATCAGTATAATGATCTTTAACCATATTTTCAGTATACCAGTCAATAAATTCATCTACCTTATCATCTAATATTATCATTCTAGAATTTTTAAAATGATCTGAAAGTGCTTTAGCGTGTGGTGATGATGTTTGCTCATTAAAATGTCTAAAGTTTGATGCCCAATATTTCATTCTGTCTTTTTCAGACATTTTTTCTAATTGTTCTCTTAAAGCTTTATTTTCATCTTCTGTCTCATTTTTACTTTCTATTAAACGACCTATAGCAGTACCTAATGCCCCATATCCTAGTGGATCTTCCTTTTTTGCCATAGTTTCTAATTCTTTAACAGATTCACTGGTAAATGCACCTTTTATTTTTTCTCTTAATTTTATTAATTCTTCTTTTATATCCATAAAGTAAACCTTCCTTAGTTACCTACTATTTTAACATATTTATCTTTCAAAATCATCATTTTTATCATCATTTTTATCATTATTTTTATTATTTTGAATTATATCAATTTCATTATCATCAAGTATATCTTCATCATATAAGTCATTTATGAAGTCATCATATTTATTTGTAGAGAAGAATTTATTTTGTAAAAATTCAATAAATTTTTCCCATAATTCTTTAAAGTAATCAACTATTTTTTGTAATTCTGATACCTTATCTTCTAACTCATCAATAGTTTCATTGGCATCATTTAAATTATATTCTAATTCTTCAATTCTATCATCACGAGTTTGAATTTTCTTTTTTAAGTTTCTAACCTCGTTAGAGTGTTCTCTTAAGTCATCTTCATATTTTTTTAAGACTATATTTATATCATTTGCATCTCTTAAATTTGAAGTGGTGTCATTAGTTTGCTCTATATACCTTTTGATTTTATCTATATCTTCATTAGAAATAGTGAAGTTGTTTTTATTCATTATTGTAGGTTTTAAATTATCAATAATATCATTAATCTCATTAGATTTATTTTGTAATTCATTTGTTTTATTATTTAATTCTTTAAGTTGTTTTTTATATTTTTCTTGTTCTCGTTTAAATTTTTTATATTTATTCATATTAGCAACATTAATATCAACATTTCTACCTTCTTCTTTTACTTTAAGAGTGTAGTTTAAATGATAAATTCTATTGAACGAATTAATACAATATACTCTCATTTTGTCTTGAATTTCTTTTAGGCTTATTTTATTAAAGACATCAGATTTACCAACTTGTTTTTCCATACCATTTTTCATTCCATCCTTAAATGGAACTCCAACAATATGTAAATGTGGACTAGATTCATCAAAATGAATGGTTGCATTGGCTATTTTAAAATCAGGTACAACTTCTTCTAAATCTATGATTTGTTCTTTAAAAACTTCTACCATTTTATGCTTGAATTTATCATCTTTATCAGACCAAAAATCCATATCTCCAAGTTCAATAATAATCTCACAAGCAAGATCTCGTTTGTTATCATTTGAGATATGATTAAAATAGTTTTCTATCTTTCTATCATTTCTAGTTTGCTTTTCGTTGTATTTAATTCTAGCATCTTCAAACAATTTTAAATACAAATTTTTGGTATCTTCAACAATAGATGGAGTACCTTTAATCGTGCAAATTAGTTCTTGTTCTTCATCATATTTTCTTAAATTGTGTTTATCAACTTTTGATAATTGCTGATGGTTTTGAATAGCATTATTAGATAGAGAAGTAGTTCCAGTTTCAGTATTTTTTACACTTCTTCTTGCTTTTTTAGATTTATTTTTATCATTACTTAAATGCAATGAATAAGATAATTCTTCCTTGTCATCCATATTTTATATTCCCCCTTTTTTAGAACAGAGACCTACTATTTATAGTAGGGTAATTTTGCTCTGTCAAAATCTCTAACCCCCTAGGAATTTTGGACGTTCCATACAAAATATCCAGTGGGCTAAGGTTTAACACCTTAGAATCCGTTTA
>URHJ01000005.1 GCA_900547465.1 uncultured Mycoplasmatota bacterium
TGCTTTATATAATTTTAATTTACCGCTTTGATATATATAAATTACTTTTAATTTTAATTCTATTGAATGACTAATATTATATAAAATTGGAAATATCCAAGTATCCAGCTTTTTATCTAAATTATCTTTAAGGCACCTATCTATCAATTCTATGGTGCATTCGTAATATGCATTAGCCATAATATCAAAATCATTTTCTTCTGTATAGCTAAAATTAAAATTCCAACTAAGATAAGCAGTAGTATCTATTTGTTTTCCATATTTAAAAAATGATGGCATATTTTTACTAATAAATTCTAATTTTGAATCTTCTAATAATGAATATAAAAATTCCTTATTATTCTTTAATAAGTCTTCTTTCATTAATTTTTCTATAATATTTAACATATAACTTTTCCTCTAAATCTAATGTTCAAACCCTAAATGCTCTAATTCATCTAATCGTTTAAAATTACGTGGAATAACTAGATATAATCCTTTTTTTGCTCTAGTTAATGCAACATAAATTTTATTACTTTCCATATTCCTTTTGGATGTATCAAGTAAATATTTCAAAAAATTATTATCTATAATATAAAAACAATAATCTGCTTCTAACCCTTTAACCTTATTAATACTATATATTTTATGTAAATTTGAATTACAACTAATATTGTTATTTATATAATCTAATAGTTGCATTTTTAAAATTGAACTTAATTCTATATTAAATTCTGATAATAGGCTATTTATTTTTATTATTTTTTTCTTTTGGGAATAACTATCATTTTTTATAATGATTTGTATTCTTGTATTAATATATTTTTTATCATATGAACTTACATCTTCAAAATTCAAATTACAATCGTTTATAGATTCCTTATTAATAGTAAACTTTGAAGTGGATTCTTTCATATATATTAAAAACTCTTCATTATTATTTTGAAAATTACTTACTATTGATTCTAATTCATCATAAAATATATATTTCAATATTATATCTGAATTTTCAGTACTCTGTTGTTCAGTGTCAGGACATAATCTATTTGAAATAGTTATAAGATTAGCTCCACATCTATAACAGTTGCTATTATATTCAGGAATAATATTTCTTTTTTTTAATTCTGCAATAAACCACCTTGAATAATCTCTTCCCATAATTTGTTGTTTAGGATCACCAACGATTGAAATGTTGATAGAGTTTTTACTAATAATTTTCAAAATAATTATTAAAATATCAATATCTAAATCCTGATACTCATCTATAAAAATACTATCAATATCAGAAATAAAATATTTAAAAATATTTTCACAAACTTCCTTTTGCTTTTTACTAAAATTACTTTTTCCACATAAAATCCACTTGGACATAGAAAAAACATTATCAGTATGAATACAGCTTTTATCTAATAATCTTGAAAATTCATAATATTTACGATTATGATTATATTTAAAAGTAACAATATTTTCTATAGGTGTCTTTTGAAAAGTATATTTATAATAAGGATTAATAATCTCCTGAATACAAAATTTATGAACAGTCATAATTTTTACATTTTTAGGTAATGATCCATATTTTTTTACATAACTATTAATAATTTGATTTACAGCATAGTTTGTATAGGTGATAACAAAAATCTTTTTATAATTAATTATGTCATTATAACGGTTAAATATTTTTTCAACTAATCCCGTTGTTTTTCCACCTCCAGCTCCTGAAATTTCAATGCTAATCATAACTGTCTCCAATTACTTTTTTTAAAATATCATCAATATATGGAGGGACTGTAATTTCATCATCACTATTAATAATTTTATCTGATAATATCAATGCACATTTTGTTTTGTTATTGCTTTGAGTCATATAATCTTCCAATGCTTGATCTTTCTTAGAAAATAAATTTTCCAAATAAGTCTTATTGCTATAAATTAGTTCTACTTCAAAAGTTCTCCTTGTTATATCTGTTATTCCTATAAAAACTTTTTTTGATTCTTCGTTTAAAGCTTTATATTCATCTATTCTTGTCTGGCTTTCATCACTATCAGTAATAATACCAAGTGAATAAGTATTATAATAGGTAAGTTCTTTCTTTGCTTTCCATACCTCAATATACCTTTTGAAAGATATCCCATTTATAGAAAGAACCTGAACTTGACCCTTTAGTTTTTTTCTAGTTAAAATAGAGTTTATAAATATTTCCTCGCTTGGACCTTCAACTAATATTACTTTTTTTAAAAATAAAATATCTAACAATTCATAATTTGGAACTTTAGAAAAAAATGTGGCAGTATCATCACTAATGCCTGATAAGTTATATATATCATCACTTTTTAAGATGATAACATTTTTAATATTTAATTTATTAATTATAAATGATGAATGCGTGGTTATTAATATTTGCCTCTTTTTGTTAATTTCACTTTCATTTTGAACTTCTTCTAAATAGTTTACAAGCTTATCTAATAAAGTTTTTGATAAATGCGCTTCTGGTTCTTCCACACAAATCAAATTGAAAACACCAGTTTCTGAAATATATTTAGACAATAGCAATGAAGTAAGAACTAGATTTTTTGTTCCCAACCCCTTGGTTTCAATATGCCCTTGATTAATTCCTAATTTTAAAGAAAAAAGTAAATCATTATAATTATCAGAATTCGGTAAAAAGGATAATTCATCTTTTTCATCTAAAATTTTAGAGAATGAACTATTAAAAGATGTTTTCAAAGAATTAATACCATCAATTTTAACTATTGAGTCAACCATATTGTTATAAATTTCAACCATATCAACTTTATCATTATTTTTTAAATTATCTTTTAACATTTTTGGTAAAATACTATTTCTTTTAGAATTGACTAAACTTATAGATGGTTCATCACGTTCTGCATCAATAGTCAACACATTTACTCTTTGTAATTCATCACTATCAACTCTCTTATTATCTGACAACGCAATAATTTGATAATCATAGTACTCCGATGGAATTAGAAATTTTTCTTTTTCCAAAGCTCTTTTACAATAATCATACAATTCTTCTTTTTTATTTGATAATGGAGAAAAAATATATTTTATTTTTGCTACATCTTTATCATTTTTTTCATCATGCACTATCCAATTATTTACTATGGCTAATGTTTCTTCACCAAGCGATTCTATATTATCAAATGTTAAAGTTATTTCAATTTTTGGTAATAACTCAAAACATTCATCTTTAGTAAAATCACCTTTTTCTGATAATAAACTATAAAATTCTGTAACGCTCAGATTATTAAAGTCATCCTTATATAATATTTTAGAATAATAATTTTGACTCTTATTAAACAAAACTAAATTAATCGCTTTAATAAAGTTTGATTTTCCTGTATCATTTTCACCTATTAAAATTGAAAAAGGGAATAGGTCTACATTAACATTTCTAAAATTTCTAAAATTTTTAATTTTCACATTACTTATAAACATACTACATACTCCATTTGTAAAAAAGAGCAATATTAACCCATACCTCAAGATTAATACTGCCCATCTCTAAATTAATTATATCACGAAGATATAATTAAATCTATAATTTAACAGCAATTCATACTTAAAATTAAATTTTAAATATATTCTGTCAAAAATATCTTATTCAACAATTACTCAAATACAGCCGTCTTAATACCCAATTAAATTATGTAATGGTAAGTAAACTCGTCACCTCCCGCATTTATGTGATTAGATACAACTATTACATCATCATCCGCACCATAAAAATCTAACACCTTTTGAATCCTTTCATTTTTAGGCAAACTTGTATCAGAATCTCTAGTAAGTACAGCAGGTATTCCTAATTGAGTTAAACGATCATATATATATTTAGCCGCTTTTAATGTAAAATCTTTCTCATACACATTTCCGCTAATAGCTCCCGGATCGCTACCTCCATGTCCAGCATCAACAACAACACCTTTTAATGCTCTCTCATTCATCTTTTTCACCTCTAATATAGACTATGATAATAAAAATAAAATGTGAAAAACAAAAAAAGACAACCATAAAGATTGTCAAAATTATATTTTCTTATATACCTTTTTATTACCACTATCTTTAGATGCACCATTCAATAGCTTTTTCATCTGCTTTAAATCATTAATTTTTTCATTATTTGTTTTTTTACTATTAACAGCTAGATCAACTACATTAACCCAACCAACATTATTATACACTTCTCCATTTTTAGTATATCCATCAAAGTTAATCGCAACATTTACCTTTGAATCACTACTTTTTATAGCATCTTTAACAACCTTATCTAATGTTTTTTTACTACCATTCTTAATTTTTTTAACTTTAATACCATTCTTATCACTAATTGAAACAATAGAAGGTTTATAATAACTACAACCTACTTTATCACTACTGACAATTGGTTTAGCTCCAGATGCTGAAGATTTAAATTTAACAGACTTTAAATAGTATCTATTTCCCAAAGTAAACTTCATATTTTTAGATTTACTTGTGCTCTTGCCACTATTTTTCCTTGTTTTTACTTTAACACTACTCTTAGTAGACCTTGCACTATTACTCATATTCATAAAATCATCATCAGTCATAACTCTTGAACTAAACTTTTTATCATTAATATTATCATCATTTTGATGTGAAATTCCAAAAACACTACCAGCAAATATAGCCATACCAATAGCTATTGGTAAAATCTTTGATAACTTGTGCGATGAATTTTCATTTCTATTAGCCATATTCCTAATTTTAATCTTATCAAATATATTTAACTTAGAATTTTTCTTATAAAAACCATCAAATTGATACTCAATTGGATAAGCATTTCCATTTCTTGCAAAATCTTCAGCAAAATTACTATTCATTTTCTTATCAAATTTAGAAAGTGCAGAATACAAATTAACATCTATATTTTGTAAAGTATAACTACCATACTTATCTATTATTTCTTTTACTACTTTACTATTTTTCTTCATATCATCTCTACAAATAGAAATAGGCTCACAAAAACTTCTACCATTCTTATTATAACTTATTTTATAAGAGGCACTACTCATATCAAAGATAACTTCATTAATAGAAACTGAACTATTATCAATTTTCTCAACATCTCTATTATTTAAAACAGGTCCAATACTTCTCTTCATTTTTAAAATTTCATTTCTTTTAGACTTTAAATTATTAATGTCTAATAAAATGCTTGGATCACCATAAATACCCTCCGATGAAATATATTTTTCTGTCAATTGATTTATTTGATCATTTAATTCTTCTATTTTCTTATCACACTGCTTAACTCTTTTTTTCTTTAATAAATAATCACTCATAATATTCCCCTTTCACAAGTTTCTACATTATACCATAAATTGTAAAATAAAGCAAATTATAACAACCTCTCATTGCATTTAAATTTTCTTTATGATAAAATCAAATTATATAATAGAAGGAGAGGAATGAAAATAATGAGAAATGATGCAAAAAGAAATGGTGTTATAATAGGTGCACTTTTAATTACAATCGCATTAATGACAATCGGTTATGCAGCACTTGCTACTCAATTAACAATCAATGGTACAGCAAGTACAGGCGATGCAAGTTGGAATATTGAGTTTGAATCAATAACTAAAAATGCTGATCTAACAACTGCTGGTGCTACTGAAAAAAGTCTACCAACAGCAAGTGGTACTGCTGCTACATTTAATGTCGAACTAGCTAAACCTGGAGCAAAAATGACATATGACTTAGTAGTAGTTAACAATGGTACTATTGATGCAACATTTAACGAAATCACTGGTATTGATGAGTTAAATACAGCTGAACCAAAAGCTATAACATATAAGGCTGAAAGACTTGACAGTGCAAATGGTTCGCCAGTAACTGGTTCAGGTGACTTACTAGCTAAAGGAAAAAATTACTTTAGAGTAACAGTTGAATGGCCAGCTGACTCAAACACAGTACCTACTGAAACAACATCTAAAACAGGTACTATTTACTTAGACTATGTTCAAAAAGCAAGCTAATAAATAGGTGATATAATATGAAAAAAATAAAAAAGAATAAGTTAAGTATTTATCATAAAATTGGAATTATCTACGTTATAATTCTATTGACAATAAGTACAGCTTATTCTTTTTTAAGTGAAAATTTATCATTAGAAGCAACGACAAGCATAAAAAGCTCAGATAAAAATTACAAAGTAGAAGTAACACCAATTTCTAAAACTGATTATAACGGGATCTACTATTATGAGTACAATGTAATAATAACTTATCTAGGAACAGAAACAACAACCGGATGGACTACATATATAGACGTGCCATATACAACACAAATAACAGGATGTTACAATGCAAATAGCTGTGATATTGAAGGACAAGTACTAACAGTAACAAATGCAGATTATAACGCTAGTTTATCGCCAAGTAATACCTCAGCATCGTTCAACATAAAATTTGAAACTGATGAAGCAGATTATTCGTTAAATATTTTAGATGTACAATTTAAAACAGGAAATACGACTACTGATCCAGATCCAACTCCTAACCCTAATCCGGATAAACCAACAGCAGTAGATTATGTAAAAATATCATATGTTATGCAGAATGACTGGGGAAATCGTCAATGGCATGTTCTAACCATAGAAAATGTATCAGACTCAGTCACAATAACATCTTGGACTGCAACATTAAAAGTATCTTCAAGTGATACAATGACTAATGCAAATATATGGGGCGGTACATATAGTTACGATGAAGCCAGTGGAATAATAACTGTATCAGGTCCAAGTTGGTCACCTTCTCTTGCCCCTTCTTCCAAAGCAGAGATAAACTTTCAAATTGCTCCACCAGAGCCAGAATTAATTTCATTTGAAGGTATAACATCAACTGGAGAAAAAATAACTACAACAATAAACTAGAGGAGGTTAAAATGAGAAACTTTAATAAAAAAATAATTTTAATTTATATAATATTAATTCTCTACATTTTGTTTACAACATTATTTGGATATAAAAATTTTAACGCAGTCACAACAAATATAATTAATCCATTATTCTATATAATAACATTTATAATAAGTATTATCTTATCAGATGCTGACAGTAAACAAAGAATTAAAGGAAAAAACAATAAATATCAAACCGTTTTCATAGTAACAATTTCTTATTTAATATTATATACTCTTTCTGGATTATTTTTAGGATATGTAAAAAGTATTTATTCCCATACTATTCTAAGCATACTAAAAAATATATGGATTTATATTACACCAATTGTTTTTATAGAACTAACAAGAAACATTTTAATTAGGAATTCCGGAGATAAAAAAGTACCATTTATAGTAATTTCCATACTTTTTACCATAATTGAAATAAATTTATTTAATATAATTAACATAACAGATAAAAAGGAAATTTTTAAATCAATATTTGAAATAATTATTCCAGCAATAACAAAAAACCTATGCTTAACATATATATCAAAAACATCAGGTTACATAACAAATTTAATATATTTACTTCCCCAAAAACTTACAACTATTATACTTCCTATATTTCCAGATTTAGACTGGTACTTTACAGGTTTATTTGGAATATTAGTACCAATCTTTGCATTTATCCCAATCAAATACATTGATAACAAAATAGATATAACAAACACAAGGCAAAGAATAAAAAAAGAGAAACCAATAAACTTCATCATTATAACAATACCGTTAATCATCTTTGCATTATTTGTTGCAGGTTTTTTCAGATACAAACCAACCGCAATAATGTCAAATAGTATGCACCCAATCTATGATAGAGGAGACGTCGTAATTGTAGAAAAATCAACTAAAACAGTATTAAACAACTTAAAAAAGTATGATATAATAGAATATATGCTAGACAAAACTATTGTTGCCCATAGAATTATTTACATTGAAAAACACAATGATAATACAAGATTATATATAACAAAAGGTGACAATAACAATATGGCTGATAAAGAAAAAGTTACTAATGATCAAATAAAAGGAAAAGTAATATTTAGAATACCAAAAATAGGTTACCCAAGTGTTTGGTTAAATGAATTTTTAAATAAAAAGGAAGATGTTGCAGTAGAGACAGGAAAATAAGGAAGTGTAATTATGAACTCACCAAATAGAAAAAGACCTACATTAAAAATGTGGGTTAGAGTAAGTTTGACAATTATTATATCACTTGGCATTTTTATTCCAATATTAGAAATTTACCTAAATTCAATTGAAAAAAAACAATATAACAATAAAAAGATATATAGTTACCAAATAAATCAAAGTGCAGATTACAAAGTTCAATTATTTGATAACACATTTACTGACGAACAAGAAATGGCATCAAATAAAATATACATTGCTGATTTAACAAAAAATATAAACTTAAATTTAGGATATACATACTCTGGAACAAAAAAAGCCCCACTAAAATATACATACGAAATAACTGGAAAATTATACGGTGAGAACCAAGATAGTCAAAATGGAAAAACAAATACAGTCTGGGAAAAGAAATATCAATTATTAGAAAAAACAGAAAAAGAGGTAAAAAACACTTCTGGATTTGCTGTTACAGAAAATTTAGATATAGACTATCAAAAATATCAAAATGAAGTAGCAAACTTCAAAAAGCGATTTGGAATGACTCTAAACACAAAATTAAAGGTTATAATGAATATAAAGGTTAATGGCAAGTATGAAAAAAATAACATAGATAGAAATGACAACATTATTTTAGAAATACCATTAGGTACTCAAGCATTCTCAATTACAGAAGATTATGAAAAGACTAAAAGTAAAGATTATTATGAGAAAAAACAAAATATAAAAATAGTAAATTCGGCATATACGAAATTATGTATATCCATATCATTAATATCAATTTTATTATTTATATTATCATTTAAAGCATTATTCAATATAAAACCAAAAAGTTCGTATACAAAAAAAATTAATAAAATACTTAAAAATTATGGGCAAATAATTGTCGAAGTAGAAAACCCAATTAAAGAAAAAAGCTTTAACGTAGTGAAAGTAAAAGACTTTAATGAAATGCTTGATTTAGAAGAAGAACTAAAATTACCAATCATCTTTTATGAAGATCTGTATAACTACAAGGCAGTATTCACAATCACAAAAGAATCAACAATATACAAATGCATAATAAAAAACCAGTAATCTGGTTTTTTTATTATGTATTAATCTTTACTTTTAGTTAATGTAACTTTAGTACTATGTTCCTTACCATCTCTAATATAAGTTATATCAATAGTATCACCAGGTTTATTCTTATAAAGTTCATATCTTAAATAAGCCGTATTTTCTACTTTTTCTCCATTTAGTTTAGTAATCACATCACCTGATTTCAAATCAGATTTACTAGCACCACTACCATTTGATATTTCTACAACAACAACTCCTGACTTAATACTAGAATCAACTTGAATACGATTACGATATAATAAAGATTCATCTGTAACATTAGCCATACTAATACCTAACATAGGCCACTCAATACTTTTTCCTTGTTCAAGTTCTTCAACATGTGCCATAGCAATTTCGATAGGAATAGCAAATCCCATACCTTCTATTTCATCTTCAACAAGTTTCATAGAATTAACACCAATAACCTCACCATTAATATTAACTAAAGGTCCACCACTATTACCAGGATTTATAGCAGCATCAATTTGTAAAACCTTCATAACCCAATCATTACTACTAGAATTAGAAACATTAACTGAAACCATTCTATCTTTACCAGAAAGTATTCCAGATGTTACAGTACCACGATATTCATATCCCATAGGAGAACCAACAGTAAACACAGTATCACCTATATTCATATCGTCAGAGTTACCAATCGTAGCAACTTGCAAAACCTTACTCTTATCTATTGTCATAACAGCAATATCTAAATACTCATCTCCACCAACTATTTTAGCTTCAACTTCTTCATCATTTGATAAAACTAAAACAACTTTATCACAACCAGAAACAACATGTTGATTAGTCATAATATATCCATACTTGTCATCAGTTTTATAAACAAAACCAGTACCAGTTGAATACTCTTCTTCCCCCTTATAAGACTCAACCATAACAACAGAATCATATACTTTACTAATAGATGTACCTAAGCTAGATTTTTCATAAACTTTAGTCTTTTTAGTATTATCAATGATATTACTCGTACCACTTGCATAATTCAAAATAGGTGTCCACTTCAAAAGAGCAATCATAACAATACCACCCATAACAAATGAGAACATTATCAAAAAACATAATCTAGAATTATTATTTTTTAATGTTTTTTTACTTTTAGAAGTATTTACTGTACTCTTTTTCTTTTCCTCTTTTTTCTCTTTTTCTTTAAAAACAGTAGCACTATCATCTACTTTATGTATCACTACATCATCTTTTTTTGCATTTCCAGATGAAACATGTTCACTTAATTTTTCTACTTTTTTATCTTTTTCATTCATTTTCTACAACACTCCTTTCAATATTAGCTAAATCTTTCCAGTTAGATGGAAATCCCATTTTATTTAAAACATCATCAACTCTAATAGTTTTCAAATTATAATCTAACGTTCTAAAAGCATTCTCAATTTCAATTGTCATACTCTTAAATTTGTCAGCATCTAATAACTGCTTCATAATAATAATCAAAGCAAAAGGATCATTCTTTCCAGAAACATATTCACCATCAACTTTTTCAATTCCTAAAACCTTATGATAAATAGTATCCCCTATTACCTTTTGTGTTTTATAATCATACACAATTTCTTCATGAGCACATAAATTTCTGTAGTTAGCAAGAATAGGTAAATATGTGCTAAAGGTTTCAACATCAACTCCATAAATATTACTAATAGCCAGCTGATCATCCTGCTTCAAGATAGAATACATCTCACTAACAATTCCAAATGACAAAACTTTTACTAAAATCCATAAAGGAATATAACCATAATTACATGCATAATGTTGAGTAGCACTATGTTGATCACCATTAACCCTGATCTGTCTTTTCATCTTTTTTAAAAGATCATTGACTTGTCTTTGTTTCTCCGGTCGTCTAGTAAAATTTTTAGCTTTCAAGTAATCTCTTTCTTTATAACCATATTTTTTAGACAATTGATAAGATGTGATAGATTTAAAGTTATTTTCAATTATAAGTAAATTCTTAAAACAAATATTTCTAAAAGTACGATCAAATAAAAATAAACTATACAATTCTTCAAATGTTGCTCCATCTTTATAGACTCTTTCATTAGAAGACTTCATAAGCATATGTCTATATCCATTCAAAAAGAAATAATTTTCACGAAGTAATATACTTTTAGCATAATCTTCATTATGAATAATTAAATGCTTATTCTTTAATATTTCTACTTGTTCATCAAGAGTTTTGAATTGTTTCTCTATCATAATTCTCACCTACTATAAATTATACCATAGAAATATAAGAATAAATATGAAAATTTAATGAATTTTATGCTATACTAAAACTAAAAGAAGGAAGGAATTATCATATGCCCGCAACTATAACTCATGCCTACTTTGCAGAAGATTTATTTAATCTATTAGATAAAAATACAAAAAATAAAATAAAAGAGAACAAAAAAAAATTAATGATGTTTTCACAAAGTACAGATCCATTAATGTTTTACATAATATCACCAACCAATGGAAAAAAAATAAGAAATTTACAACATATTGCACACACAGAAAAAACAAATGATTTTTTCAAAAACACAATCACTTTTATTAAAGATAATAAATACTATGAGAAACCAGATGTTTTAGCCTTTTTATATGGATTTATCTGTCATTTCGTGCTAGATAGTAATGTACACCCTTTTATTTTTTACAAAACGGGAGAATTTATAAAAGATGATAGCAAAACATATAAGTACAATGGATTACATCACAATATGGAAAGTTACCTAGACAACTATATGCTAAAGAAACATAATATTACTAAAATAAATCTCAAAAAATTCTGTTTTTCATTAAAACCATTTACTAAAGAATTAAATAAAGTAATATCATATTCTTTTCTAAAAACATACAATATAAACAATATGGACAAAATTTACTTGAACTCATTAAAACAAATGAATTTCTTTGTAACAGCTTTTAGATTAGATCCGCACAAATATAAAAGTCATATATATAGATTCATTGATAAATTTACACCACCTAAAACCTTTAAATTAGAAGCAATATCATATAACATAGTAGATAAAAAAATAGATTATTTAAATAATAATCACAAAGAATGGAACTATCCAATAGATAAAAAATTTAAAAGCCATAAAAGTTTTGAAGAATTATATCAAGATTCTCTGATTGAAGCTAAAAACATAATTGAAAAAGTTAATAACTATTTTTTTAAAAATCAAAATCTAGAAATAGATTCACTTTTTCACAATAGAAACTACTTAACAGGTGTCGATTGCAAAATTAAAAAGAAACAAAAATATTTCGAATTTTAGTATAAAAAAAACAATACTATTCATACTAATATCAGGTGAAATATATGATATATAGATATGAAATAAAGAACAATGGAGCAGAAGATATACTTTATTTGTATGTCACTATGACATATGAATTTTCTAAAGAATTAGAAGATAATAAAACAGAAAAAGTTAAATCAACCTGTAAAAAATTTATGAAAAATAATAGTATCGATTTCAAAGGAGACAAAATCTATCTAGTTATTGATGGAATAATAGTAAAGACACTTAATATTAATGAAGAGAATGATACAAAAGAAAATGAAAAATCAACAATTGATTTATCAAACGATAATTTCTATGTCAATCTACACTATCCAAATAATAATACAGTAAAAATGACATTGAAAAATTATCTTTTAGGTGTTTTAGCAACTAATACAATGGAAAACTTAGAATTAACTACCACAAAAGCACTTTGCTTACTCTATAGAACTTATGCATATAAACAAATGAAAGAAAAAAATTATATTGAAGCAATAAATCCATATCAAATTTATAAACCTTTTTCCTACTACAAAGTATTTTGGAATGAAAAATACAACGATTATCATAATAAGTTTGTAAAAGCTATAGAAGATACTGATAAAGAATTTGTAACATATAATAATAAGTATATAAACCCATACATACACATCAGTAATAATGGATATACAGATAATAATAAAAATATCCCATATTTAGAAAAAAGACCAAGTCTCTGGGATTATGCATCTCCTTATTATTTAGAAATCAAAGACTTTACAAATCAAGAAATGAAAAATATATTCAATATTGACAAAGATAATTTAAAAAACATAAATATATTAAAAGTAAGTGAATCAAACTATATCAGAAAAATAAAAATAGGAAACAATGAGTATACAGGAGAAATGCTTAAACAAAAACTAAATCTAAAGTCAACAGATATAACAATTATAATAAATCCAACCTACATTAGATTCATAACTAAAGGTTGGGGAAATAACTTAGGTATTAGTCAATTTGGAGCAAATGAAATAGCTAAAGCAGGTTGTTCTTATACAAGCATTTTGAAATATTATTTTCCAAAAATATCAATAAAAAAATACCTATAAAAATAGAGCCAATTAAAGCTCTATTTATTTTTTTCAATCATAACTTTTAAAGCAGAATCAGAATCTTGATATAATTTAACACTTGTTTCTAGAAACTTAGAATAATTATCTAAACTATCACAAAATTCAGTAACCTGATCAATATTAGGATGATACTTATCAATGATTTTTCTTATGATCTGAGATGATTTAGCTAAAGATTTATATGCTTGTTCCATTTCTTCATATGTCATTTCTCCAATCATTTTTCTACCTCTTTCTTATCCTTCTTTTCCAAATAATTAGCTCCTCTAATAACAACATTTTTAAACTCGTTGATTTCCTCAATAGAACTTAAATTATCATTATTAGTCCAACTATTTTTTAATTTTTCAAGTAAGGAAAAGATATTATTTACCTCTGTAACATATTTTTCATAATCATTCATAAAATACCTCCTAAAGCAATATCAATCGTGAACCATTTTTTAAATCAGAATCAATTATTCTCATATTAACATCATAAATTTGTCCTGTTTCTTTACTATACAGATTAACTTCATCAGAAGTAACATAATCATGATCAGTCAAGTCAATAATTCCTTTTTCAATTAAATTCTTAATAGTACCAATATGTTTAGAAACAGGTACAAAAACATCATATGATTTTTCTATACTAGGGATGGAAATCTCTAATAATATTTTGTTATTTTCCACAAAATCACCTACTTAACAACTAATTTTACCAAACTTGCTTTTCCCTTATGAACAACATATCCAAAGTTTTCAGGAATCTCTTCACGTAGTTCTCTAGGAGTAGTCAATAATTTAATAGCATATTGATCAGTAATTCCATTACCAAGCCATAATCCCTCAGATGTATCAACAGCATTTTTATACCAATCATCATAAGCAAAAGATTTTAATCCATCAGCAGAATCTACAATTATAAAATTATCAACTTCAAGTTCTCTAGAATGCATCAAAGCATCACAGAAATCTGTTTTATTATCTGAACTAATTCTAGAAAAGAAAGTAGAAATTCCAAATATAACATAAGTATTTCTCTTATTATTTTTTAATGCATTATTATCAAAATTGTTTTTGTCATATATTTCTTTCTGTTCTTTATATCTTTTGCCAACAACTTGAGCAATAGAATCAAAATTACTATTTATATAGTTTTCTGACACATCAGTAGAATTAAACATCTTAGCTGCATCAATCACCACAATTTTTTGATAAGGAATCTTTTTTAATAACTTTACAAAGGTTCTAAAGAAGTTTCTTTCTGCGTAATAATCCAAAGACGAAATAATTGATACAGGGTTATTTTTAAAGTCCATAGTAGCAATCTCTAAATTATTTTTATTAATACCAACAGGTACAGATGAAAGCTTACCTATAGCTTCTTCAACAGATGAAATAGTAACAACTTCAGGTAAAACTGGAACTTTTGGAGCACTGCCACTACATATATTTTTAAGTCTACTACAAATGACCTTTATATATTCAGACATCTGTGCTTCAAAATAGGGATAAGCTGTTTGAAATTCATAAACACCATCTTTTTCAATAAGTCCACGTCCAACTGCTCTAGATGGATATTTACGATTTCTAGATTGAATAACATCAGTATAATCAGAATAATCATTAAGTTGTAAGACAAGATTTGATTTAAAGTTCTGTCTTACACGATAACGTATTGCATTAGTACTACTAGTAGATAAAATAAAGACAACTCCGTACTTTGCACCTTCTCTAGTATACTGTAAAATTAAATCTTCATAATCATCATACGTATCAATAAAAGCCTCATAATTATTAATAACAATAGTAACTAAAGGTATCTTTTTATTACTATGTCCTAAATAAAATAAATAAGAACCATTATAATCAGCAAACAATTTTTTTCTTTCTTCTATTATTTCGTCAATCATTTTAAATAAATTTTCAATTTTTTCGGAATCATTAGAAGTTAACACACCACCAACTTGGGGTGCTTTTTCAAACATCTTTAAAGTCTCAGCTCCAAAGTCCAAAATATAGTAATTTATTTCATCCGGATTATAATTTGTAATAGATGAATATATAATACTAGAAAGCAATAATTCTTTACCACTACCAGTAGAACCATAAATTATAGTATTACCATCAACAGTAAGATTTAAAGTTAAAATATCTTGTCTCTGATTATCAGGATCATCATATTCACCAATAACTAAATTCACTTGATTTGGTTGACTAACAAAATTGTATTTTCTTTTTAAATCTTCTACATATATAACATCTGGAATTCTATCTAACCATAATTTTGGAATTGCAATACCTTCATCTTTTGCAGTTTTAATAATATATTTAATAATATTAGGTAATTCTTCTCCTTGTGATTGCACCTGAACAAAATTATTAGAAGAGTCAAAGGACTTAATAACACTACCAACATTATCAATAAAATCTACTGCAGTATCTACTTTTTTCTTTCTTTTTTCAGTTGGATAGTATTGCGCACCAGTCCAAGCAGATTGTCCTAAAGCAAATAATTCATTGTAACCAACCTGTAAATAAAATCTACCCGGATTTTTTAAAGCAGCTGCATCAGGTCTTTTAATCATATCCATACTATCAGATCTATCTTGAACTTTTAGACAAATCTTAAACTTAGAGTTAGACCAAATCTGATCATCAACAACTCCACTTGGTTTTTGTGTAGCTAAAATCAAATGAACACCCAAGCTACGTCCAATACGAGCCGTTGAAATAAGTTGATCCATAAACTCAGGTTGTTGATCTTTAAGCTCAGCAAACTCATCAGAAATAATAAACAAATGTGGAATTGGTTCATTTACTTTTCCTTCACGATAAAGTCTTTGATATTTATAGATATCTATAGTGCTTTCATTCAAATTATCACGAGCAATATTAAATTTTCTTTGTCTATTTTTCAATTCACTTTGAATAGAAGCTAAAGCCCTACTCATTTCAATAGTATCAAGGTTTGTAATAGAACCAGCTAAATGAGGTAGTTTAACACCAGTATTTTTATTTTCAAATGCACCAGCAAGTCCTCCACCTTTATAATCTATCAATACAAATGATACTTCGTAAGGACTAAAATTAACAGCCATTGAAAGTATATATGAAATAATAAGTTCAGATTTTCCAGAACCAGTCATACCAGCTACTAAACCATGAGGTCCATAAAATTTTTCATGCAAGTCAAGTTTAAATTGATCACCATTTTTATCAAGACCAATTGGAACTTGTAAAGTCTTCGTAGGATCATTATTTTTCCATCTATTTAAAATATTTAATTGTTCAATCATACCTATATTATACATTTCCAAGAAAGTAACTGTAGAAGGTATATTTTTTTCTTCTTGTTCCATTTCTATAGGAATATTAGCAAGCATTTTAGCACAAGAATAAATATTAAGATTAGGTAAAACATCAGCTACAAACTCTTTCTGTTTATTAGAAACAAGTTCGTTTTCAAAAACACCAGATTTTTGATCACCAATACTAATAAATGTACTACATTCATTAGGCAAATTAGTAATTCTTGGAGAAACAATAATTAAACTAAAACCTAAATTAACTTCTTGTGCAGCAACATCTTTAATAATATCTAAATCTCTAACCATCTTATAATCATCAGTTAAAATAACATAATAAGGTTCATAACTAAGGTAAGATATATCACTACGGTTAGCTTCACCTATTTCAGCACGATGTCTAAACTCCTTTTCTAAATATAAAGAAATTTCCTTCATATCATCTATATTAGTAGCATAAAACCTAATAGATTTATCATTATTAAAGCAATGAGGTAAAACCTTCAAATAATCCCACTTAGAATCATTTTTATCATTAGTAAGAACTACTATTTTTAAATCTTGATAACTATGAAAAGCCATCATCTGTAATAATAAACCTTCTATAAAACTTTGTTTTTGTCTACCTTCACCTATAATAGCTGTAATATAATTTTTTACGAATGACAAAGAAATAGGTACATCAACGAGCATACGTGATTCTGAAGCAACTTTATAAACAAATTCTCTTAAGTCATCTTCCTCTAACATAAATCTTTCTTCAGGAAATCTTATTTCACCCTCTAATTCGCAAGAACCAATTCCCAAACGTAAATCTAAAAAGTCATCTTGCTTAATTTCTCTTTCCCATAAATTTCTTTTTTTATTCATAACAATATTTTCAACTACATCTAAAGGTAAATAATTATCAATTAATATTTGTCTTTGAATTTTCATTTGAGCAATTATATCTTGATGTTTTTCTTCAACATACTTACGATACTTATCTTGACGTGTTTTTTCTCTTTTTAATTGTTGTTTTTTTTGATAATTATTAGAAAGCAACGGCCATAATATAGTTGATAAAAGCATAGCAAGAGCCATAATAAGTGTAGGCATCGCACTATTAATATTCTGTGTTCCATTCATAACACCATTAATTGAAGAATAACCAAACATAACTGAACTCATGGACATAGTAAGCATAGGACCAACTGTATAAATCATTGGCATTTCATTTGGAGTTTCTTTAGCTGGAGGATCTTCAACTATAATTTGAACAGGTTCTATCTTAGATTTAAAACGAGGTGAACGAAAGAAATAATCATTTTCATGAAAAAATTCTATGTTTTCATCTTCTACAGTTTCTGAAGCAATTTGTTTTTGAACAATAGGGTCCATTACTTCAAAAGTATTATTATCATATTGAATTAAATTACTAATATTATTAATAACTATAAAATTACCCATAATTATTATTTTAAGACCAAGAATAAAAATAATATCCCCATATTCTAGCTTTTTACTAACAGTAGCATAATTATTAACATAAGTACCATATTTACTAGTCAAATCTTGTACAAACCAAATTCCATCTTTATATATAAGTTTAGCATGTTGTTTAGAAAGTAATGGATATTTATATTGAATATGACAATTACTATCATTACCAATTACAAATTCACCATTACGTAAAACCTTAAGTTTAATAAGATCAGAATCAAAAGATGGAGAACAATATAAAATAACAAACTCATTATCCGTACTAATTTTCAAAAAGTATAAATTGTAGTCTTTTAAATAAGCAGATTCAATTTCTTCATTACCAGACATAATTTTAGTTTCAAAATCACTTTTAATTTTCCACATACCATCTTCTGCTTCTACATTTATCAAATTTCTGACATTCCCCAAATGATCATCATCAGTAATCCAATAATTACCAGATACCTTACTAGGCAAAGAAAAATTATAAATCTTAGTTCTTTTAATAAGTCTAATAATCACAAAAATCACCCCAGCTTACACTACAAACACTTTCTATTCTAAGATTAATTATAACCTTTTTTCAATGCATTTACAATATATATTTGGAATAATTCATTACTTAGCAACAGAATTTTTTTTCAAAGAAGTATACTTTTGATAATTAGAAAAACAAGTATTAAAATTATTAATAGAATCATATGAAGAATATAATCCATCAACAATAGATGAAGAATACTTATAATTAAGATTAATTAAAGAACTTTTTAAAATATTTTTAGTTTTTATGCTATAAATATCTAAATTCTGCTGTAAAACAGTATCCATTATGACATTATAAACATTTTCAGCATCTTCATTAAATGCATAATAATAATCATCATTAGTTATTGTAGAATCATTATTATTTCTATGTCTATTATAACTAGTAGCCATAATCCAAGTTTGAGCAAATTTTGCCTTAGCTACCATAAGTTCATCAGAACACAAAGAACCATCTTTTTCTAAAATACATTGACCTAATGCATTATACTTAATATTATAGTTATCATATATTCCTTTGATTGAATTTAACGAAAAGTCATATCTCGGATAGAAATCAAAAAAAGAATAGGTTTTCCCGATTTCGGAATCATCTAAAAAAGGTTTTACTACATTCCTTTCCACACGACAAGAAGATGTATTATTCTTATGTAAATCTATTTCATCAATACATTTTAAAATAGAATTATATACCAATTCTTTAAATTCTGCATTGCCATACTTTTTCTTAAAAATATTAAAAATTTTATTATCATATTCCACTTTAGACAATAAATAATCAGAACCTTTGATTAAATTACCATTATAGTCAAAATATTGAAATGGATTATCGTCTAAATATTTTTTAACAGCTTTTTCAATTCCATCAGAAAAAGACTTGGAAACAACTGCTGAAAAAGATAAATGATCATCGCGTACTATATTATCTGCATACCCAATCCAAGAATTTATTTTTGATACTATCAAAGATGGTTCTTCACATCTAGAAATAATATCAGGATGTTCATTTTCAAGCTCTTTTAATATTTCGATATTTCTATTTAAGTTCTTTGATGAAGAATAAATAACCATATTATCCTTTCTACCTAATGATTCATTTCCAGCTATTTTAAAATAAAAAGGAATATCAACTTGTTTATATTTTTCATATAAATAAGAAGAAAATTTATGAATATCCTCATTTGCAAGACATAAATACAATCTACAATCAATATCTTTCGATCTATATCCAACCTTACCAACTTCTTGAGAACGAACACTATACCATCCATTTTGACTAATCAAAGGATGAACCCTCAAATTCAATCCAGTTTTTTTATAATCTTTATCAACTTTATCAATAAAATTTACAAAAGCATCAGTATCTATTTCTCCATTTTGATTGCATAAATCAACATTAATAATATTATATATTTGTTTATATGGTTCTATAAAATAACTAAATCTTTTATTAACATACAAATCTAAAACTTTAAAAATAACATTTTTATCTACAATTGAACGTATATCCATAAAAAGCCTCCTACCAATATAATTAATTATATCATATTTTTTTTATATAATTAATTATCCCCTTAGAGATTGCGATAGAAAACTTTTCTTGATAGTCAGATTTCTGTAACAAATATCTATCATCTGCATTAGATAAGAAACCACATTCCATCAAAACACCAACTGTATTAGTATGATTATATAAAAATAAATTAGTTTTCTTTACTTCACGAGTTTTAATACCAGCATCTGTAAGTGATTCTGTTAAATTTAAAGCTAATTTATAGTTAAGTGGATTGATTGTCGAATATAAAATTTCAGAGCCACCATAATAATAATCAGAATACCAATTCAAGTGTACTGATAAATATATGTCAGACTTTTTCGATTCTATATAATTAATTCTTCTCTTTAAATCACTTCTTTTTTTTAGATAATCAGAATCTTTTGAAAAATCTACATCATCTTCTCTTAGTAAATAAACTGTTGCGCCAGCTTTTTCAAGTTGTTTCTTTAAAGACTTAGAAATTTCTAAATTTAAATCTTTTTCTAATAATTTCCCATATCTAGTACCCGGATCACGACCCCCATGACCAGGATCAATTGTAATAATAACCCCTTTCAATAACTTAGGCATTTTTTCTGCTTTTACATCATATTCATAAGAAATTAAGAAAAGTGAAATAAAAAATATCAATAATAAAAGAATTTTATAATAAACCTTAATCATAGTTAATTATATGAAAATAAAATTATTTTACTACTTTAATAACTTTTTCATATCATGAAAAGACTCTAACTTACCTTCCAACATTTTAAATATAGTATCAGCCCCTATAAAAGAAAATAATCCAACCCACAAACTATAAGCTATACTAAAGTCAGTAAATGTTAAACAAAAACCTACACTAATAACCATATTTATAACAAAACTATAAATAACTAAGAATTTACTACTGTGAAATCCAATTTTCGTTTTTTGAATAAAAGAACAAGATATAGCACTAATAACGATAGACACAAATAATATCTTCTTTAATATAATCTCCATAATATCACCTACTAAAGTATATGAAAAAGACACTGAATATATATCAGTGTCTTCAAAACAGTAATCTTATCTCTTACTAAATTGTGGAGCACGACGTGCTTTCTTTAAACCTGGTTTTTTACGTTCTTTCTTACGTGCATCTCTAGTAACAAATCCAGCAACTTTTAAAGTTTTACGGAAACTATTTTCACTATCAGCTGGTGTAGTCTTATCATAATCAAGTAAAGCTCTAGTAATACCTAAACGAGTAGCTCCAGCTTGTCCTGACATTCCTCCACCTTTAACTGTTACTTCGATATCAAACATTTCACGAGTATTAGTAATATCTAATGGTTGACATAAATCTAAAATTAATAATTTATCAGTAAAATATTCTTCTACATCACGACCATTAATAGTAATTTTTCCTGTTCCTGAAGTTAAACTAACACGTGCAACACTAGACTTTCTACGACCAGTACCAGTATAAACATTATTTTTCTTTGCCATACTTTAACCCTCCTACTTAACCTCAAGCACTTCTGGCTTTTGAGCCTCATGCTTATGATTTTCTCCTGCATATACAAATAATTTCTTGTACATTTGACGTCCTAAACGATTATGTGGAAGCATACCTTTAACAGCTCTTTCCATCATTTCTTCAGGATATCTTTCTCTCATTTCTTTTGCAGTTCTTTCTCTTAAACCACCTTGATACATAGAATGGTTATAATAAATCTTCTTATCTTCCTTATTACCAGTTAAAACAACCTTTTCAACATTAATAATAATGATATTGTCACCGCAATCAATATGTGGAGTATAAGTAGGTTTATGTTTTCCACGTAAATAAGTAGCAGCTAAAGTAGCAACTCTACCTAATGGTTTTCCAGCAGCATCAATTACATACCACTTACGATCTACTGTTTCTTTTTTTTGCATATAACTTTTCATATTTCTTCTCCTTTTACTTAAATTAAGTTTTCCCAGGACTTAATTTATGTGGGGATAACAAATGTACCAATTAAGATTATACTAAAAATTTCTTTAAAAATCAACATATTTTTGTCATAATTTTGACTATTCAAGAAAATTAACAAGTATTTCAATAATGATACTATTTTTTTATATAGTTTTTTCCCTCAATTCCACCAAATCTATTACGTTTTGTCGCAATTATCATGGATCTTAGTTGTTGCAATTGCTCTACATTTTCAACATTACTAACAATATCATCAAAACTAGGAAGATCATCAGTTTTATTCATACATTGATTAATAATTTTAGATGCTTCTCCATATTTTTTTAAATTTCTTTCTTGAGATATTTTTTCTACCTTTTTCAAATTATCTTCATCTTGCTTAAATCTATAAATATTATAATTTTGAATATTTATACATTGAAAATTAATAATAGCTCCACCAATTTCTAACATCATTAATAAAGGTGCAAAAGGTACTTCAAAAAAAGATAACATACCAAAACAAGAAATTAAAAAAGCATTTTTTACCAAACCTCGTTTATGAACATTCTTATTCCAATTTAAATAATAAATAAAACCTAACGGACGATTTATATCCATATGATAATTTATATTTTTTTCACAATTAAATTCTTTATGTACTAACATCTTATGCCTACGGTATTTTTCATTTATCATTTTTTTATTGGCACTTGAATGAACCTTTTTAATTTCTTTCCTTCGCTTATAATCAAGAAATTTATCATAATAGTTCAAAAAATTAGGACAAACAAATTTTATCGTTTTATATTTTAAACCCTCAACCTTAAAAACTACTTTTTGAAATTTTTCCGCACCAAGTAACTTACATCTATTTATTTTATTTTTGTAATCATCCATACCAATTCCCCCAATATAGATTAAATAGATTTATTTTTATCACTTAATACTTTCACAACAGGACCATCCTGTTTCAAATCTAATTCCAGCTCCTTGTTATCTAATTTAACAATAAGTTCTTCTAATTGCTCATCAGACATTGATTCAATATAATTTTGAGCAAGTGTTATATTAACAGTATTATTAACCAATGACCCTGCTGTTGTCGCAGTAGAAGTCAAAGTTGTCATAGTATCACCAAAACCATCAGGCTCATCACCTAACAAAGTTACAGCACTATATGTAGTAGTCAACATTTCACTTACACTTAAGTTAATTATTCCCATATGATTTCCTCCTATTTAATATATATTAATTATAATTTACTTTTACCAAATATAATCCTTGAGAAGGAGCAGTCTTACCATATTTAGATCTATCTCTACTGAGTAATATTTTTTCTACTTCTTCACAAGAAACCTTTTCTTCTCCAACTCTGATTAAAATACCAACCATATTTCTAACTTGATATCTCAAAAATCCATTACCATGAAATTTAATAATACAATGATCACCATCCTCAACAATTTCAGCAGAATAAATAGTTCTAACACAGTTTTCTTTTTCTTTATTATCTGTAACAAAAGCCCTAAAGTCATGCTCTCCTACAAATAATTTCAATGCCTCTCTCATCTTTGAAATATTGAGATGATAATTATACTGAAAAACATAATTTCGCTCCATTGGTATATATTCTCCCAAGTTTATGTGATATTCATAAATCTTACTTTTAACATTATATCTAGCATGAAAATTATCAGCAACTTCATAAGTATTAATAACATGAATATCATCAGGTAAATTACTATTTAAAGCTCTCTTTAATTTATGAGGAGTAATTGTTATATCTAAATCAACATGAGCCCATTGATCAAGTGCATGAACCCCTTTATCTGTCCTACCAGAAGAGTGAATAGAATGTTTTATTCCGTTGTTAACAATACAAACAGCTTTTTCTAATCTTTCTTGAATTGTATCCAAATTAGGTTGAATTTGATATCCACTATAATTAGAACCATCATAAGAAAAGTTAATTAAATATCTCACTATTTCACCTTCTTATAAATATCTTTTATTAAATCTCTAATATCTTTAAAGTAACCTAGTTTAGTATTCTTTAAAGAATTAGCTCTATATGTAAACATAACTGTTTTAGGAATAGGAAGTCCATTCTTAATTAATATTTCTATATAATCATCAAAAACCTCTATTGTATCTCCACCAACAAAAAATTCATTTTTCTCAAAAATTATAACTTTTTTAGTTAATGCATAAATATCATCAACATCATAGCATCTAATAAAAAATGTTTTATTATATTGTTCTGCCAACTGACTTAATATATTAATAACAAATTTAGTAGTTTTCAAATCAAGACCTTCAAAAAAATTATCAAAAACAATCATATTAGGATTAGATAATAAACTAATCGCAAATAATACAAGTCTCTGTTCTGACAAAGAAAGTAATGATATCTTTTTATTTAAATATTTAGAATCAAGACCAACTATTTTCAAAGAATCTTTAATCTTTTTGTTATAATCTTTTATAACCAAAAATTGATTTATTAAAGAATACTTCATATATTCATATACAGATAAGTTAAGATAATCATCACAAATATATGATTCTACAAAACTAATTTTCTTTCTAAAGGCTCTTGTTTCAGTTTTATTTAATTTTTTAGAATCAACTGTAATAACTGGCTTATTAAATAGTAAGTTTTCTAAATAATTATAAAAATATCTATCTTCATCAATAACACCAATAATATTACCAGCTTCTATTTCTATATCTTTTTCAAACTTTATTTCCATAACTCATTGACCATCCTGTCTATATCTAATACTACATCATCAACCAAATCATAATATTTTAATTTTAGTGAAAGATCTACCATAAATGGTAAAGAAAGTCCTACTTTATTAAGTTTACTATCTTCTTTTAAAACATCTAATGGAGAATTTTTAACACATAAAGTACCATTATTAAAAATGGATAAAGAATCAAATTCTAGTGCCAAATCTAAGTCTTGCGCAGTCGCAACAACTGTAATTCCTCCAATTCTTCTTAAAATTGAAATTAATTCTTTAGATTGAGCCTCACTTAATTCTAAGAAAACCTGATCTAATAAAAGAATTTTAGGACTATGTAAAAGTTCCAACATAATTGAAGCCTTAATTTTCTGAAATATTGTAAGATCAGAAATTGAATTAGTTAAATATTCACTAAGGCCAAAAATTTGAGTAAGATTTTTATATTTCATTTTTCTCTCAGATGGACTTAAATCTAAATAATCTAATCTATGTAAAATTTCTTGATCCAAATTAGAAAAGATAAAATGAAAACTACCATTATACAAAAAGTAACCAAATAATGTACTAAACTCTATAGATTTTAAAGAAGAAATATCTCTTTGTTTATAAAAAATCGTATTCTCAGACTCAATAATCCCAGCTAATAGTTTAATAAATGTTGTTTTACCACATTTATTAGAACCTGTAATAAGATGAAAATCATTCTCTTTAAAAGCTACATTCAAATCCTTAAAACAAGAATTATTCATATTTTTCACTGTCAAAATATTAATCATACTGCACCTCATTAGTTAGAAAAGCTAACCAACTAGTTAGCTTTCTTTTTTTGAATTCTATAAGTAATTCTAAGTAAAAATTTATCTGATACAAATCTACTAAAGAACTTAGCCATCTTCATTTTAAATCCCGGAATAATGAGCATTCTGTTTTTCTCAAGCATCATATCAATTGCATAACGAGCAACTCTCTTTGCGCTCATAGGTTTAACTGAAAACTTAACACCTGCAACATTATTAAAGTTTGTATCAACAGGTCCTGGGCATAAAACCGAAACATGCACATTGCTCTTTTTCTTTTTTAGTTCATAGTAGATAGCCTCAGTAAGACTATACACATAAGACTTAGTTGCATAATATGTACTCATTAAAGGTCCACCAGGCATAAAACCAGCCGAAGAAGCAACATTTAAAATATATCCACGATTATCTTTTTCCATAGATTTCAAACAATACTTAGTTAAAATATGTACAGCTTTTATATTTGTATCAATCATTTCTAAATCTTTATTTAACTCAGTATTGGTAAAATAACCAAAATCCCCAAATCCAGCATTATTGATTAGAAAGTCTATATGTTCATTTTTTATTAACACACATAATTCTTTTACTTTTTGTTCATTACTAACATCTAAAACAATAATAGTAGTTTTTGTAGGTAAAGATTGTTGTAATGCCTCAAGTTTTTCTTTATTTCTAGCCACTAAAATAAGTTCATATTTTTTACTAGCTAAATACTTAGCAAATTCTAATCCAATTCCACTAGAAGCTCCTGTAATTAGTGCCTTCATATCAGTCACCTCACATAACATAATTATACCAGAAAAACTATATATTTACAAAAAAAAGACAGTAAATTCTGTCTTATTTTGCCTCTACAGTAGCTTTTTCTTCATCCATTAATCTTAATAAAACGATTAAAGCGCCGTCTCCTCTTCTTTCATCAAGTTTTAAGATTTGAGTATAACCACCATTACGGTTAGCATAACGTGGTGCTAACTCATGGAATATTTTATCAACAACTTTCTTATCATTGTGTAAGAAAGCCAAAGCCTTACGACGAGAAACTAAATCACCTTTTTTACCATAAGTAATCATTTTTTCAGCACATCTACGAACTTCTTTAGCTCTAGTATCAGTTGTTTTAATACTACCATTATTAAAAAGTTGTTTAGTTAAAGTTGCAAGCATGCTTCTTCTATGTTTATTATCGCGTCCTAGTTTTCTATATGCCACAGTTATTCCTCCTTCTATTAATCATCATCACGTAATACTAGACCCATATCTCTAATCTTATCTAATACTTCTTTTAGAGATTTCTTACCTAGATTACGAATTTTCATCATATCTGTTTCACTCTTATTTACAAGATCTTGTAAAGTGTGAATTCCAGCTCTCTTTAAGCAGTTATATGCTCTTACAGAGAAGTCTAAATCTTCAATTGAAGTTTCTAATGCTTTTACTGCTGGATCTTCAGTTTTTTCAATCATCATTCCAGTAGCATCAGCAATAGATGATAAATCAGTAAGTATTTCAAAATGTTCAATTAAAATACGAGATGCTAAAGCGATAGCTTCTTCAGGTTTGATTGAACCATTTGTCCATACATTCATGATTAATTTATCATAACTTTCATTTTGTCCAACACGGGCATTACCAACTTCATAAGAAACTCTTTCAATTGGAGAATATAATGAATCAATAGCAATAACTCCCGCTTTTTTATAATCATATAATTTTTTATTTTCTTCACTTTTTACATATCCACGACCATTAGTAACAGTCATTTCCATGCTTAAGTGACCACCTTTAGCTAAAGTTGCAATAACCTTATCTGGATTTATAACTTCAATATCTGCATCATGCTCGATATCACCAGCAGTTACTTCACCTTCTTTAGAAACGTCAATACGAACAACTTTTGCCTCGTTAGTATGATTTTTAAATACTACTCCCTTTAAGTTTAGGATAATAGTAGTAACATCTTCATATACTCCTTCTATAGTTTGGAATTCATGAAGAACACCATCAATTTTAATACTACTAATTGCACTTCCAGGAAGTGAAGATAACATAACACGTCTTAACGCATTACCTAAAGTAGTACCAAAACCTCTTTCTAATGGTTCTAATTCAAATTTTCCATAGAAATTACTTTCTACAGAATCAGTTACTTTATAAACTGGTTTTTCAAATTGTAACATGAAACTAACCTCCCTTTAATTAATTAACCACGTGGTCTTTTTGGTGGACGACATCCGTTGTGTGGTATTGGTGTTACATCGTAAATTGCAGTTACTTCAAGTCCTGCAGTTGATAATGAACGAATAGCTGTTTCACGACCAGGTCCTAAACCTTTAACGTATACTTCAACCTTACGCATACCCATATCATAAGCTGCCTTTCCTGCAGCTTCAGCAGCCATTCCAGCAGCAAATGGAGTAGATTTCTTACTTCCCTTAAATCCAATTCCACCTGGAGCAGACCAACTAATTGCATTACCATCTTTATCTGTTATAGTAACAATTGTATTATTAAATGTTGAATGAATGTGTGCTACACCTTCAGGAACATTCTTTTTAACTTTTTTCTTTCTAGTCTTATAAGCCATAAGATTAACCTCCTTTTTTTATTTATTAATCACTATACCTTTTTCTTATTTGCTACAGTCTTACCCTTACCCTTACGAGTTCTAGCATTGCGATTTGTTCTTTGACCTCTAACAGGTAATCCTTTTTTATGACGAGATCCTTCATAAGAATTAATTTCCATCTTAGTTTTAATATTCATATTAACTTCACGACGTAAGTCACCTTCAGTCAAATGTTTATTAATTTCATCACGAAGTCTAATTAATTCTTCTTGAGTTACATCTTTAGTCTTCTTTGTTGGTTCAACTCCTGCATCCTTACAAATTACTTTAGCAAGACTTCTACCAATTCCATAGATATAAGTTAACGAAATAACGATATGTTTATCATTTGGAATATCTACACCTTTAATACGTGCCATTTAATACACCTCCTATAAATTATCCTTGTCTTTGTTTGTGTTTTGGATTTTCACAAATAACTCTAATTTTACCTTTTCTTTTTACAATTTTGCATTTTTCACAAATTTTCTTCACAGATGATTGTACTTTCATTTTAATTCCTCCTCATTTACGATAGGTAATACGCCCACGTGTTAAATCATAAGGTGATAATTCGACCATTACAGTATCCCCTGCTAAGATGCGAATATAGTGCATTCGTATTTTACCAGAAACGTGGGCTTCTATAATGTGTCCATTTTCAAGTTGAACTTTGAATTTACCACCAGGTATTATTTCAAGGACTTTTCCTTCTACTTCAATTGAATCTTCTTTAGCCATCTTTTCACTCTCCTGTTAAGATTTCATAACCATCCGCAGTTACTACCACTGTATGCTCAAAGTGAGCTGCTGGATGACCATCCATTGTAACTACTGTCCAATCATCATCTAATAATTCAACTCTTGGACTTTTAGCAGTCAACATTGGTTCAACTGCAATTGTCATTCCCTCACGCAATCTAATTCCAGTATTTGGAATACCGTAATTAGGAACATCAGGATCTTCATGCAAATTAGTACCAATTCCATGTCCACACAATTCACGAACAACGCCTAAACCATTAGCTTCAGCATATTTGCTAATTGCGTACCCAATATCACCAATTCTATTTCCTGGTTTAACTTGTTCTAGACCAACATAAAGTGATTTTTCAGTATGTTCCATAAGATGAGCTTTTTCTTCATCAATCTCACCTATAGCATAACTCCAAGCAGAATCACCATGATAGCCTTTATAACAAGCACATATATCAAGAGTAACAATATCTCCAGCCTCTATTTTTCTACTACCTGCAATTCCGTGAACAACTTCATCATTAACAGAAATACATATAGCAGCAGGATAACCTTCATAACCCTTACAAGATGGAGTAGCATCTAAACTTCGAATATATTTATCAGCTAAATCATCTATTTCTTGAGTGGTAATACCAGGTTTTAAATAATCTTTCAAATATTGATGTGTTTTATAGACAATATTACCAGCTATACGCATCAATTCAATTTCTCTATCACTTTTAACAGTAATCACTTTTGATCATCTCCACTGATAATATTATCTATTTGTTCGAATACAAGATCTTTTGGTTTATTACCATCAATCTCATATAAAACACCTTGTTTTTTATAATGTTCAATAATTGGAGAAACCTTCTCAGAATAAAGTTGATATCTATTTTCAAAAGCTTCCAAATTATCATCATTACGTTGATAAAGTCTACCTCCACAAATATCACATACAGAATCAACTTGTGGAGCACTTTCTTTATTATTTATATTATAAACAGCATCACAGTTTTCACAAACTCTTCTTCCAATTACCCTTTTTTCCAATGTTTTTTTCTCAATATTAATTAAAAATACATTACCAATATCATATCCTAATCGTTTTAAAATCTCATCATATCTAACTGCCTGTTCTATACTTCTAGGAAATCCATCAATAATAAAACCATTTTTACAATCTTTACGACTTAATCTTTTTTCAATTAATTGATATGTAATTTCATCTTTAACTAACTCGCCACTTGATAATACTTCAGAAACATATTCACCTAATTCACTATTATCTTCAGCGATATCTCTAAGAATATCACCAGTAGAAATATGAGGTATATGATATTTCTCTACTATCAAATCAGCTTGAGTCCCCTTACCTGCAGCAGGAGGGGCAATAAACATAATATTCTTCATCGTCTACTATAACCTCTTCTATAATTTCTAGCAAGTAAACTTCCTTCTAATTGCTTATATGTTTCTAAAGCAACACCAACCACAATCAAAAGTCCAGTACCACCAATTGATACAGATGTAGGCATACTAGTAAAGTTTGAGAACAGTATTGGAATTCCCGCAATCATAACCAAGAATACAGCACCTAAAACAGTAAGTCTAGATAAAACTCTATTTAAATACTTTTTAGTATCAGTACCAGGTCTAACACCAGGTATAAATCCACCATTTTCTTGTAAGTTTTTAGAGAATTCTTCAGGTTTCAATTGGATAAATGTATAAAAATAAGCAAATAAGAATATTAATATTACATATATAATAAATCCAACTGGAGTATTGTAACTAAAATATTTAGATACAAACATTGAAAATTTTTCATTCTTCACAACTTGAGCAATAATTCCTGGAACAGAAATCAAACTAGATGCAAAGATAACTGGAATAACACCTGCCGTATTTATTCTAATAGGCATAAATGATTGATTTGCTTTTCCATAAGCAGATGTAGATTTATTAGCATATTGAATAGGTATTCTTCTTTCAGATTCTTGAACAAAAATCATACCAATAACAATAGCAAAATAAACAACTACAAATAATATAAATTTAGTAATTCCAAATGCTGTTGTTTGAGCAGTATCAAAAGTAACTAAACTTTGAAATGCTGTAACAAACATTTGAGGAAGAGTTGCTATAATACCAGCCATAATAATTAAACTAGTACCATTTCCTATTCCTTTTTGAGTAATCTGATCACCTAACCATAACAAGAATGAAGTACCTGCAGTAAGAACAGTAGCAATATACAAATATTGCATTGGATCCCCACTTTTACCTATAAATGCAAATGCAAATGCATATCCTTCAATAAAAGCAAATAATATACCAATATATCTTGTTATTTGATTCAATTTTTGACGACCAGAATGACCTTGCTTACTTAATTCAGTAAAGTAAGGTATAACATCCATTTGCAAAAGTTGCATAATGATAGATGCTGTAATATAAGGCATAACACCTAAAGCAAAGATTGAAAAGTTTTTTAACGCTCCTCCACCCATAGTATTCAAAAGTTCTAAAAATCCTAAATTTGTACCCAAATTCTCAGTACCAGGAACTCTAATTGAAATACCTAGAATAAAGATAACTAAAGCTGCCAATGTAAAATATATTCTATGACGTAAATCTTTATTATTATGGGTAAATAATTGCTTCATGGTTTTAAACATCTTAGATCACCTCAGCTTTGCTTCCGCTTTCTTTGATCTTTTCTAAAGCACTAGCAGAAAATTTATGAGCTTGAATTGTTAATTTCTTCTCAAGTTTTCCATTTCCTAATACTTTAATACCCTTTAATTGTTTTTTTATTATTCCTTTTTCTTTTAATAATGCTGGTGTAACAACAGTACCATTATCAAACTTATTTAAATCACTAATATTAATTACTGCATATTCAGTTTTAAATAAGTAATTTGAGAAACCTCTCTTAGGAAGTCTTCTATATAAAGGTAATTGCCCACCTTCAAATACTGGACTAATACTAACACCACTACGTGCTTTTTGTCCCTTTTGTCCCTTACCAGAAGTCTTTCCAAGACCACTTCCACGTCCACATCCTAGACGTTTTTTTCTATGTGTAGCACCAATATTTTTTTCTAATTCATGTAACTTCATTATCCTAATATCTCCTCTACTGACTTACCACGTAATCTAGCAACTTCTTCAGGTGTTTTAATAGATTGAAGTGCATTTAACGCAGCTCTTGCCATATTTAATTTTGTTCTTGCTCCAAGGGACTTTGAAACAATATCACGAACTCCTGCTAATTCAAGAACAGCACGAACAGAACCACCAGCAATAATACCAGTACCAGCTTTAGCAGGTTTAATAATAACCTTAGCAGCTCCAGCAGTACCAATAGCTTCATGAGCAACTGTTCTACCATCAATTAAAGGAATTTTAATGATGTTCTTATTAGCATCTTGAATAGCCTTTTTAATTGCATCAGGTACTTCATTAGCTTTACCAATACCTAATCCAACACGACCTTTTCTGTCACCGACAACAACGATAGCAGAAAATCTTCTTTGACGTCCACCTTTAGTAACCTTTACGACACTTTTGATGTCAATAACTAATTCTTCTAAAGTTTTGTCTTTATCTTGTGCTTTTCTTTGCATAATAACCTCCTATTAGAATTCTAATCCATTCTCGCGTGCAGCTTCAGCTAAAGCCTTTACACGACCATGATAAAGATATCCACCTCTATCAAATACTACTTTTGTTATCTTTGCTTTAGAAGCTTTCTTAGCTATAGCTTCTCCAACAACCTTAGCTGCTTCAATATTGCTTCCATTTTTAAGTTTTAAACTCTTATCAAGTGATGAAGCAGAACAAAGAGTAGTCTTAGCTTCGTCATCTATAATTTGTGCATAAATTCCAGTATTAGAACGGAATACACATAATCTAGGCATTTCAGCAGTACCCATGATTTTAGAACGAATTCTTTCATGACGTACAACACGCATACTATTACGAGATTTTTTATTAATCATAATTTTTTCTCCCTTCTATCTACTAACTAAGCAGCTTTCTTTCCTTCTTTACGACGAATATGTTCATCTTTGTAACGAATACCTTTACCCTTATATGGTTCAGGTTTTCTTACCTTTCTTATATTAGCAGCAAATTCACCAACTAATACTTTGTCAATTCCCTTAACAGTAATTTCTGTATTACCATTAGCTTCTACTGTTAAACCTTCAGGAATTTCCATTTCAACTGGATGAGAATATCCAGCATTGATAACTAATTTCTTACCTTGAACATTGAAACGATAACCAACACCAACTATTTCAAGACCTTTTTCATAACCCTTAGTAACACCAATAATCATATTTTCTACTAAAGAGTTCATAGTACCATGCATAGCCTTAGCAGCTTCATTTTTACGTTCTAATCTAATTTCGTTACCTTCTTGCTTCATAGTAATATCTTTTAACATTACTTGTCTTAATTCACCTTTAGGTCCTTTAACTATAACCTCATTATTTTCTTCTGTAACAGTAACTCCTTCAGGAATTACTATAACACGATTTCCAATACGACTCATTTTGACACCTCCTTATATTTCTTTTATTACCAAATATAAGCTAGAACTTCCCCACCTATATTTTGCTTACGAGCTTCCTTATCAGTCATGATTCCTTTAGATGTAGAAATAATAGCTATTCCTAAACCATTAAGAACCATAGGAATTTCATCATTTTTCGCATATACACGAAGTCCTGGTTTGGAAATTCTCTTAAGTCCAGTGATAACTCTCTCACGTTTATCTGTATATTTTAAATTTAATACAAGAGTACCTTGAACATTATCTTTTTCTAATTTGTAATCTTTTATAAATCCTTCTTCTTTTAAAATTCTAGCTATTTCACTTTTAACATTAGAAGCAGGAACTTTTACTTCTTCATAACGCATTTGATTAGCATTACGAATACGTGTTAACATATCTGCAATTGTATCTGTTACTACTGCCATAATTTGTCTCCTCCTTTCCAATTACCAACTTGATTTTTTTATTCCTGGTATTTGTCCTTTATAAGCTAATTCACGAAAGCAAATACGGCATATACCGAACTTACTCATAACAGCATGTGGTCTACCACAACGTGAGCATCTAGTGTATTCACGTACTTTAAACTTTTGTGGTCTATTAGCTTTTACAATCATACTTTTTTTTGCCATTTTTACCCTCCAATTACTTTCTAAAAGGAATTCCAAGTCCATTTAATAAGTCAAATGATTCCTCATTAGTTTTTGCTGTTGTAACGAACACGATATCCATACCGCGAACCTTAACTATTTCATCATAATCAATTTCAGCGAAAATCAATTGTTCTTTAATACCCATAGTATAGTTTCCTCTACCATCAAATGCACGAGGTGAAACTCCTCTAAAGTCACGTACTTGAGGAAGTGAAATTGAAATTAACTTATCCATAAAGTTATACATATTTTCTCCTCTTAATGTAACTTTACATCCGATTGATTGACCTTCTCTTACTTTAAATCCAGCAATTGACTTTCTAGCCTTTGTAATTACTGGTTTTTGTCCTGAAATTTTTGCTAAATCAGCAACAGCTGCATCTAATAATTTAGAATTAGTAGTAGCATCTCCTACTCCCATATTAATAACTATTTTTTCTAGTTTAGGAGCCTCCATAACTGATTTATAATTATATTTACTCATTAAACTTGGAACTACTTCATTTAAGTATTTTTCTTTTAGGCGGTTCATAAGTTACCCTCCTTTCAATTAATCAAGCTTCTCGTTTGATTTTTTTGCTATTCTTATTTTCTTACCATTTTTTTCTGTTGTATGTCCTATTCTAGTTCTTTTCTTAGATTTAGGATCAATAATCATAACATTAGATGCATGAATAGGAGCTTCTACTTCAACTATTCCACCAGCTTGTTGTCCATTTGGTTTAACATGTTTCTTAACAATATGTACACCTTCAACAACTACACGGTTTTCACTTCTTAATGTCTTAATAATTTTTCCTTCTTTTCCCTTGTCAGAACCAGCGATAACTACAACCTTATCTCCAACTTTTAAGTTCATATTTATCCTCCTATTATAGTACTTCTTTTGCTAAAGATACTATTTTCATATAATCTTTATCACGAAGTTCTCTTGCAACTGGTCCAAAGATACGAGTTCCTACTGGACTCTTGTCATCTTTAATGATAACACAAGCATTGTCATCGAACTTAATATAACTTCCATCTTCACGACGAACACCTTGACGGCTACGAACGATAACTGCTTTTACAACTTTTCCTTTTTTCATGTTTGAATTTGGTAAAGCATTCTTTACTGTACCAACAACAACATCTCCGATATTTCCAGTTTTAACATGACTTCCACCAAGTACACGAATTACTAATAATTCACGAGCCCCAGAGTTGTCAGCAACCTTCATACGACTTTCTTGTTGTAACATAATTATTCCTCCTCACCTAAGCGTTAAATAATAACTGCTTCTTTTACTATTTCTTTTAAATAGAAATGCTTAGTTTTTGAAATTGGTCTTGTAGATACAATTCTAACTACATCTCCAACTTTAGCTTTATTTGTTTCATCATGAACACAATATTTCTTAGAGCTTTTAACTCTTTTATGATATAATGGATGTTTTTTATAAGTTTCAACTAAAACAGTAATTGTCTTATTATTAGTTGCACTAACTACTTTTCCAACGAATTCTTTCTTTATCGCTTTTTCCATACTCCATCCTCCTATTCATTAACTTCGCGTTCTTTAAGAACGGTTTTCATTCTAGCAACGGTGTGTCTTAATTCTCTGATTCTTGAAGGTTTTTCAAGAGTACCTGTAGCTTGTTGAAAACGTAAGTTAAATAACTCTTCTTTAGTCTCTACTATCTTCTTTTGAATTTCTTCAGTAGATAATTCTCTAATTTCTTTAACCTTCATATTATTCACCACCATTTTCTTTCTTTACAAATTTTGTGGTAACTGGTAACTTGTGAGATGCAAGTCTTAATGCTTCACGAGCAACTTCTTCGCTAACTCCAGAAATTTCAAACATAATTTTTCCTTCCTTAACTACTGCTACCCAACCTTCAACATTACCTTTACCTTTACCTTGACGAGTACCAATTGGTTTCTTTGTTAGTGGCATATGTGGGAATATATTAATCCAAACTTTACCACCACGTTTCATATAACGAGTCATAGCAACACGAGCAGCTTCTATTTGGTTAGCTGTAATCCAAGCACCTTTTTTAGCTTGAAGACCATATTCACCAAAGCTTAATGTTGTATTACCTCTAGACTTTCCTTCATGAGGTAATCTATGAACACGACGATACTTTGTTCTTGATGGTATCAACATATTAATTACCTCCCTTAGTCTTTTTAGAATTTAGGATTTCTCCCTTATAGATCCATACCTTTACACCAATTTTACCAAATGTTGTATCTGCTTCTGATTGAGCATAATCAACATCAGCTCTTAATGTATGTAGAGGAATAGTTCCTTCTGTATATCCTTCGCTACGTGCCATATCAGCACCACCTAAACGACCAGATACTAATGTTTTAATTCCCTTAGCTCCTGATTTCATAGCATTTCTAATTGCACGCTTTTGAGCCATACGGAATGATGCCCTGTTAGTAATTTGATTTGCAATAGAATCAGCAACTAATTGAGCATTTAAATCAACTTTTTTAATATCAACAATTGAGATTTGAACATTCTCATCAGCAATTTTTGATAATGTTTTCTTTAATTTTTCAATTTCTTCTCCACCACGGCCAATCATTACACCTGGTTTAGAAGTATGAATTACGATTTCACATCTCTTGGCATTTCTTTCAATTTCAACTTTAGCAATACCAGCATTCTTTACATTATTTTCTAAATACTTACGAATCTTAATATCTTTTTCTAAACACTTAGCAAAATCTTTTTTATTAGAATACCATTTAGCTTCCCAATCTTTATTGATACCAAGTCTAAGTCCATTAGGACTAACCTTTTGTCCCATACTGTAACCTCCTTATTATTTTGTAGCCACTACTATAATAATGTGACTAGTTCTATGATTATTATGTCCAATATGAGAACGTGAATCAAACATATGACGTTTCATAACTGGACCAGCATCTACTCTTGCTTCTTTAACATATAAAGTAGCTTGATCAGCACCTTCATTGTTAACAGCATTGCTAATAGCAGAGTCTAAGACTTTTTTAGTAAGTCTTGCTGATTTATTATTAACATTACTTAATATGGTTAATGCTTCACTTACATCTTTTCCACGAATTAAATCTGCAATTAAACGAGCTCTAATAGGTGAAACTCTAAGTGACTTAGCAATTGCTCTTGCTTCCATATATTCTCCTCCTAGTCATTAATTTTATTTCTTTTTATCTGAACCATGTCCACCAAACTTACGAGTTAATGCAAATTCTCCAAGCTTATGTCCTACCATATCTTCAGTAACATAAACAGGGATAAATTCTTTACCATTGTGAACTGCAAATGTGTGTCCTATAAAATCAGGAAAAATAGTAGAACGACGTGACCAAGTTTTAATAACTTCTTTTTTTCCAGACTTATTTAGTTCTTGAACCTTTTTTAGTAATCTATCGAAAACGTAAGGTCCTTTTTTTAAACTTCTTGCCATTTTTGATCATCCTTTCTATTTACCATTACGACGACGTACAATAAATTTATCAGATTGTTTCTTCTTACGTGTCTTATATCCAAGTGCAGGTTTACCCCAAGGTGTAACTGGTGCTTTACGTCCGATAGGAGCGCGTCCTTCACCACCACCATGTGGATGGTCATTAGGGTTCATAACAGATCCACGTACTGTAGGTCTAATTCCCATATGACGTTTACGTCCTGCTTTACCAATTTTAACAAGTGATGAATCTTCATTACCAACTTCACCAATTGTAGCCATACAAGTACCTAAAACTAATCTTTGTTCTCCACTTGTAAGACGAATCATAACATATTTACCTTCACGACCTAAGATTTGAGCAGATGAACCAGCACTTCTTGCTAATTCTCCACCTTTTCCAGGACGAAGTTCAATATTATGAACAGTTGTTCCTACAGGTATTGACATAAGTGGTAAAGCATTACCAACTTTGATATCAGCACCTTCTCCAGACATAACTTCCATACCAATCTTTAATCCCTTAGGAGCGATAATATATCTCTTTTCTCCATCAGAGTAATTAATTAAAGCGATATTTGCAGTTCTATTTGGATCATATTCAATACTAGCTACAGTTCCAGGAACGTTTACTTTATTTCTCTTGAAATCAACGATACGATACTTTTTCTTTACACCGCCACCTTGATGACGAACAGTAATCTTACCTTGATTATTACGACCACCATTTTTCTTGATAGTAACTACAAGACTTTTCTCAGGAGTAGATTTAGTAATTTCTTCATTTACTAAAGTACTCATCTTTCTACGTCCTGGTGTAGTAGGTTTATAATTTCTAATTGCCATAACTTATTCCTCCTTAACCAAGATCTATTGTTTGACCGTCTTTTAAAGTAACAATAGCTTTCTTAGATCTATTAGTTAATCCAGTATAACGACCAACTCTTCTTTTTTTAGGTTTTTCATTTAATGTTTTAATAGAAGCAACTTTAACATTAAATAGCTTTTCAATAGCACTTTTAATTTCAGTTTTATTAGCTCTTGGGTCAACTTTAAATGTATATTGACCAGCTTCTTTAGCTAATTGACTCTTTTCAGTAATAACTGGTGCCTTAATAATTTCTAAGTATTTAGTATCTTTCATTATGCTAGCACCTCCTCAATTTCACTTAATGCTTCTTTTGTAACAACCAAATAATCAGCACCAACTAAATCTAAAGCACTAATTTCACTAGGTGTAACTAAGAATACATTATCTAAGTTTCTAGTAGCTAAAATTACATTTTCATCAAATTCTTTTACTACTAATAAAATCTTCTTATCAGCAATTTTTAATGCTTCTAAAACTTTAATGAAATCTTTTGTTTTAGGAGTTTCTAAAACTAATTCCTCTAATACAATAATTGCATTTTCTAAAGCCTTATGACTATAAGCAGATTTAATTGCTAATTGTCTTTCTTTACGATTTTGCTTTTTGCTATAATCGCGAGGTACTGGAGTTCCGAATCTTCCTCCACCTACCCATTGAACTGCTCTAATAGAACCTTGACGAGCATGTCCAGTTCCTTTTTGTCTCCATGGTTTTCTTCCTCCACCACTAACTTCAGAACGAGTTTTAGTAGAGTGTGTTCCTTGTCTAAGTGATGCACGACCTAAAATGATAGCATCATATAAAACTTTATCATTTGGAGTAATTCCAAATACATTTTCATTTAATTTAACATCATTAATTTTTTCACCTTTAAGATTGAAAATATCTACTTTTTTCATATCTCTTCCTCCTTTCATCACATTTGCTATTATTCTTAACTCAAACTACATATTGTTTTGTGATGAGATTATTCTGCAGTTTCTAATACTTCTGTATTCTCTACATTTTCAGCATTTTCTTCACTAACTTCAACTTCTTCAACGTAACTAACTAAATCAGCTGGAGTTTTTGATGCACCTGGCATCTTAACTGCTGTACGAATGATAACTAATGATTGTTTTGAACCTGGAACATTTCCTTTAATAAGGATTAAATTATTTTCTTTATCAATAGAAACAATTTCAAGATTTTGAACTGTTCTTTTTACGTTACCCATTTGTCCAGGCATTTTCTTACCTTTCAAAACGTGCATTGGTAACATAGTACCAAGTGATCCTACACCTCTGTGATATTGAGAACCATGTCCCATTGGACCACATGATTGATTGTGACGTTTAATAACACCTTGGAATCCTTTTCCTTTACTGATTCCACTTACGTCAACCATTTCCCCTTCGTTAAAGATATCAACAGAAACAATTTGTCCTAATGAATAATCGTTAACATCAACACCTCTAATTTCTCTTAAGAAGCGCTTAGGTTCTGTGTTTGCTTTTTTTGTATGACCCATTTTAGGTTTATTGCTAACTTTTTCTCTTACTGTACAAGTAGCAAGTTGAATAGCATCATAACCATCTTTTGCAACTGTCTTGATTTGAGTAACAACGTTAGGCTCAACTTCAACAACAGTAACTGGAATTAATTTACCTTCTTTAGTAAATACTTGAGTCATTCCAATCTTTTTACCTAAGATTCCTTTCATAATTATTTCCTCCTAAATTATTTTGTTTTAATTTCGATATCAACACCACTTGGTAAATCTAAGTGTGCTAAAGCATCAATAGTTTCCTTTGATGGATTTTTGATATCAATAAGTCTTTTATGTGTACGCATTTCGAATTGTTCACGTGAATCTTTATATTTATGAACAGCTCTCAAAATAGTAAACTTTTCAATCTCAGTTGGAAGTGGTACTGGACCAGAAATAGTTCCACCTGATCTTTTAATAGTTTCAACAATTTTAACTGCTGCCTTATCAAGAATTCTGTGATCATAAGCTTTAAGCTTAATTCTTACTCTCTCTGCTGACATATAAATCCTCCCTTCGCCTATATCTAGTATAGACTTGCTCCATGCAAATAACCCGATACCAAATTAACAACTTAACCTGGTGTATCGACAACCTTGCATATCTAAGCAGTCACACAGCTAAAAGTATACCATAGAACCCCCTTATTTTGCAAGCCTTTTTTTATATTTTAGTAAAAAGTATGACATTTTTCTCAAAAATTTTCATCTATTTTTTCTCATTATCCTTTTGAATTAATTTCAATGAAGCAGGCATTATTAAAGATTTACCAAATTTATTATTTATCTTATCAATAGTATTTTGAAAAGAATCTTCTTGTTCAACCTTATCTTCATTAAAATCATCAAATATAGAGATCTGTCTCTTTCTTGTACTAGTTAAATCAGCAAGACGAACTCCAATTAATCTAATCGCATCCCTCTTCCAACTTATCCTTAAAAGGTTAAGTATAACTTTATAAATATCTTCAGTCCCATTAATTGCATTATCTAATTTAACTTGTTTTGAATACATTTGAAACATATCATTTTTATAAAATATACAAACAACATTGCAATATAAAGATCTATTTCTAAGTTGCCTACTAACCTCAGAAACTTGTCTTAATAAAACATCTTCTAATACATTCATATCAACAACATCATAAGGTAAAGTCTCCGAAATACTTATACTAGGGCTCTTAGATTCCTGCTTTTCAACTTTTGAATAATCAATTCCATTAGCCGAATTTTTAAGAAAACTAGCTTGATTTTTAAAATGTGCTTCCAAAAATGCTAAATCAGTACAGGCAAGATCACCAATTGTATGAATACCTAGCTTTCTTAAAGCTGCCGATGTTTTCCTACCTACCATAAATAAATCACCAATATCTAAAGGCCACATCTTAGTTTGAACCTCATTCATAAATAATGTATGAACCTTATCTGGCTTCTCAAAATCACTAGCCATTTTAGCACATAACATATTATTACCAATTCCAACATTTACAGTAAAACCAAATAATTTTTTTATATCATCTTTTATCTTATATGCAAGCTTTATATAATCACTATAAATATATTTCATACCGGTTAAATCTAAAAAAGCCTCATCAATAGAATACTTCTCAATATTAGGTGTATATTGCTTCAAATAATTATGAAACAATTGTGATTGCTTATAATACCAAGAATAATCAGCAGGATAAACTTTCAAATTTGGACACTTCTTTCTCGCTGAATACAATGTTTCTGCAGTAACTATACCAAATCTCTTTGCAATAGGACTCTTAGCCAAAACTATTCCATGTCTTTTGTCTTCATCTCCACCTATAACTGCAGGAATTTTCCTAATATCTAATTTACAACCATTTTTTAAAAGTAACACCGCACTCCAAGACAAGAATGCATTATTAACATCAACATGAAAAATTATACGTTCATCCATACCAATCACCAACAACATTATAGAACATACTTTCGTCAAAAACAATCGAACAAAAAGAAAAAGTAGATTTACTTTTTAGTACAATCTACTTTAACATACTTCTCTGACCAAAAACTAGGACTATAATATAATGTTAGTTTTTCATCATTTTGAGGAACTTGAAAAACTAAATTACCAGTAACTTTACCACCAGCAATCAATTCACCACTAGATAATCCACCATCAATAGTATATGTTTCAACATCAACATCAGTTTTACTTCCCTGACTATTAACTATAGAAAAATCATAGGTACCATATGACTCTTCAGAATCACCAACATTTTCTAAGGTAATATTAATTTCTACAAACTCATTACCTTCATCTGGATTGTTATATTGATAGTTAGATTTAAAATTAACACTATTAACTATCAATTTCATATTCTTGTATTCAATTTCCTCACCAACATTAAATATCTTTTCATTTATATTTTCACTACTTTTACTACTATTATTTTTCCCATCATTGCTTTTTGGTTCATCAGAACCTCCACTAGATATTGCAAATAAAATTAAAACTACAATTATTATAATAGCAATTATTTTACCCTTTCCTTGTCTCTTTCCACAATTAGGACAATTTTTCGCATTTTCAGCAATATCACTTTGACAATACTTACACTTCTTCATATACTTCTCCTTTCTTATTAAGAAGTATATCATTAATTTTTATGAATGTAAACCTGTTGTTTACATATATTTTCAAAATTTTAATACATAATAAAGATAAGTAAGAAATAATGGTGATATTTATGGATATATATGAACAAATTGCAGCAAATATTAAAAAATATCGTAAAGAGTCCGGACTCACTCAAGCCGAACTTGCAGAAAAGGTTGAGGTCTCACACGAATTCATACGTCGAATTGAATCTAAAAAAGGAAGAAAAACCTTTTCAATTGATACCATATATAAAATATCACTTGCTTTAAATATCGATATAGCAAAACTTTTTGAACCAAATGAAAAAGAACCAAATCAATAGGTTCTTTTTACATTTTACTATCATTTAAACAAAATATAGAATAAACAGGTAAATACCTAATTTCTTTTTTTGTAGAGAAATTATTCTCAGTAATTCTATATGCCTCTGTAACTGTAAACTTTTTCATCAAAACTGATAAAGACTTTGCTTTAGACATAGCCCTAGTTGTAATTTCTATAGGAATAATCTTTCCCATTCTATTTTGAACAACAAAATTAACTTCTGCTTTTCCACCAGATTGATAATAATATAAAGAATAACCAGCTTCTAATAAAGTTTTAGCTATATGATTCTCATATAATGTTTCACGTACAACCTCATCAGACATGAACTTTTTTCTAGATAAATGCATCATTGAATATAACAAACCATCATCTAATAAATACAATTTAAAACTATCTTCAATTCTACAACTACTAAGTGGAGACTTTATTGTTTGTATCTTATAACTTCTACCAAGGACTTGATTATTTACTAAATATTGAATTATTGATTCATATTCTTTAGCTCTTCTTCCACGTCCTAATAAACCATATTGAAATTTTTTGTTTTCTTTTTCTAATTGTTGTGGAACTGATTTTAAAACCTCAATTCCTCTAGGAATATCAATCAATACAGAAGATAAAGCAATTTCTTTTTGATAACTATCCAATATCTTTTCCTTACGAGCTTCTAACTGAAAAGCATTTTCACCCTGAATAAAACTATAAACTATTTCTGGCAATCCACCAGTAAATAAATAATCATCAAAAAGTTCCATTGCTAACTTATGAAAAGGACAAGTTTTTCTCTTCTCAAACGACTCTCTAATCAAATCAGCTAATTGTTTCTCACCTCTAGCCCACAAGAACTCTTCAAAATCCATTTCATTCATACTTTTAAATTGTAACTCAACACCCTTAAAACTTTTCAAATTCTCACGCCTTGAAGTAATCATAATTATATGATACGAACTTTGATCAAAAAGTTTCACTCCCTTAACAATATCTAAATCATTAACAGAATCTAAAACCACTAAAGTATCATTCTCCAATATAGTCTCACCAGAAATCAATGATAAAGAAACTATAATTTTATCAATTGCCTTTTCCTTTTTAAATAAATCAACAAGTTCTGGATAATTATTTGTATTAAAGTAAACTACATTTTTATATTCTCTCTTACCAAATTCTAAAACAGTAAAAGTCTTACCTACTTGTTTAGATCCATATATAACCAAAGGTTTCCTTATTAAATCATTTTTCCACTTTTTTAGAAATTCATCTATTTTTCGTTCCATAAAATGTAATCACCTCACATATTTTATAAAATAAGTATAATATTCTTTAGAAAGTTAGTCAACATTTTTACAAAATAAAAAAAGACGATACTGCTGTCCTTGTTAATTCATAATAGAAGCTTCACTAAATTCAAGTCTAAGTTTATCTGCAACAGTTACAATGAATTCTGAATTAGTTGGTTTAGCCTTATCGATATCAACACTATGTCCAAATATCTCTTCCATTAACTGCCAATTACCTCTATTCCAACTAACTTCAATTGCATGCCTAATTGCACGTTCAACTCTAGAAACTGTTGTTCCATACTTACTCGCAACTTCAGGATATAATTCCTTAGTTATTCCACCAATAACATCAGGTCTCTCATATAGCATCATAATACCATCTCTAATATATTGATAACCTTTAATATGAGACGGAACACCTAACTCATGCAATATCTTTGTAGTAGATATCTGCAAATTATTATGATGTAGGTCAATACTCTTACTATCATATAAAGTTCCATTTGTAACTTCCACAATTCTCTTTTCAAGTTCAGAAAGTTCAAAAGGCTTTAATATATAGTAATTAACTCCTAACTCTGATACTTTTCTAATCATATCCGGCGTATTATAAGATGTTAATACAATTACCTTTTCATTTATATTTTTCTTTTTCATAGTTTCTAAAACTGATATTCCATCTTTTTTAGGCATAATAAGATCTAATATAATGACATCATATGCACCTTTCTTTGACTCTATCAATTCTAAACCTTCTGCTCCATCATGCGCTTCCATAACAACTTCAATTTCCGCGTGTTTACTAAAATACTCTGTTATCATACTGACTAATTCTTTATTATCATCAATAACTAACAATCTAGTTTTTCCCATTTTTTCTCCTTCCATATACTACCACGCATTATAATTATATAACGATAATAAAAATTTTTAAAGGTAAAATTTTGGCAAGTTTTGTCGAAAAAAAAGTTAAGACAACGTCCTAACTATTTTTCACTAATTCTAATTTTTACCTTTTTAGTTTTAGGTGTATAAGTAAGTTTTAAATCATCACCTTTAACTTTTACATCTACCGAATGTTCTCCTACACCATAACCATCAAGATCAATATAAGCACTAATTGAAGAAGCATCTATACTATTAAGTACACTTTCACTACCCTTAACAATAACTGTAACCTTACTATCAGCCTCAGATAAAGCCTGAACCTTATACTTACTATCTAAGTTTTCAGTAGCAATAGAAATATCATTAAATTCTTTACTAACAGAATTATCAACATGTAATGTAACAGTCAATGTTTTTGCACTAATATCTGTAATACCACTAGGTTTTTTCAAAGTAACCTTATAGCTCTTATCTTCACTTAATCCAGTAACATCAACTTCAACTGGTAAAGCATCAATCTCATTAATAGCACTTTCACTACCATAAACAGTAACTTTGGATACACTAACATCAGTAGACTTAATTGATTTACCTGTTGCTAAATTACCCTTAGGAACAACCTTAACAGGAACTTCCTTACTTGGAGATGTTATATTAACTTTAGCAGTAACTGTTTTTGGAACAATTTCAACATCAACAGTTTTACCCTTAGTATCATAAGCAACCAATCTAACATCTTTTAGTGTAATTTCACCAGCTTTTGGATTTGCAATATCATCAACATCAACTAAAGCTTTTACAGTTGCAACTTTATCAATCTTATACTGAGCACCTTTAATAATAACATCATCACGATCAAGTTCTACATTCTTAATAGATAACTTACTATCTAAATTATCTTGATGTAAAATATCATAAGTTAAACTCTTAGTTTCAGAAACCTTTGGATATATTGTAACCGTAACTTGTGATGGATCTAACTTATAATCAAGAGATTTAAGTCTCTGCGAATATTTCAAAGTAACTTTATGATTTCCTTCACCCAATCCTGTTAAATCAACAGAAACACCTTTAGAAGGAGATTGTTTAGCTAAGAAAATATGTCTTTTTTCACCAACCAAAGTAATATCAACTGTCTTTGGTAACCCTTCAACCACATATAACTCTTCATTATAAACCGCAGTCACTGGTTGTTTATATAAAATTTCTGCATATTGATCAGTCATAACACTAGATTCTTTATCAATAAGTAAGAAAACCGCAAAAGCAAGTATTAAACTAATTACTATAAGCGTTGACTTCTTACCCATAAATTTATCAAAGCCTTTACTATTATTCTTAAATAAATCTGTTATTTTTAAGATAAACTTAGTAATTGGAGTTATCAACCATTTATCAAAGAACGAACCAATATGATGTAAAACACTACCGATACCTTTAATTATTTTCTTCATATATCTCTTCCTCATCCATTTCTTCGTCACCTAAATTAATATCTTGCTTAGGTCTTAATTCATCAATTAGCATAATTCTGATATCATCAAGAGTAAGATTATGATATAACTCACCCTTAATAGCAACAGACATTCTACCAGTTTCCTCAGAAACAACTAAACAAATAGCATCAGTTTCTTCACTAAGTCCTAAAGCTGCTCTATGTCTAGTACCAAGTCTCTTATTAATCTTTTGACTACTACTAGTAGGAAAAACTGCTCCAGCACAAGTAATTCTATCACCTTGAATTATTACACCACCATCATGTAGGGGATTACCTTCATAAAAGATGGCAATTAATAAATCACTAGTTAAGTCAGCATAGATTTTTTTTGCTTTATCAATATAATTTCCTAAACTAATATCTCTCTCAAGTACGATTAAAGCACCAATTCTTTCTTTTCTCATATAATCCATTGCTTGAACTATAGAATATACAAGATGTTCTCTCTCATCAACAGTTAGAACTTTATGTCTACCTAACAATTGATTACGACCTAATTGCTCCAATATATTTCTAATTTCAGGTTGAAATATTATTATCAATGAGACAAATCCCCATTGTATAATATACTCAAGTAAAACCTTCATAGTAGTAAGTCCTAAAAGATCACTCACAACTTTAAAAGCAAGTATAATAATTACACCTTTAATTATCAAAGAAAGTTTTACATTATTCTTAATATTCTTTAAAATAAAATAAAATATCATCCAAACTAACGAAATATCTATAATCTTTCGTACTATTGTAATAATATCTGTAACAGTTATTGACATCACATCGTCTCCTTTATCCGTAATACTTAGTATACAAAAAATAGTGAAAATAGTAAAGTCTATTGTCCTATATTTTGAGAATCATTCCCCTGATTTACAGTCAATTGTTGTGAAGAAGAAACAGTAGTTGGTATACCAGAAACAACAGCCTGAATATCCTTTGCATTTTGTGGCATAGGAATAGTATTAGAAGAGTTATTTACACTAGATTGATTATTAGCTTCATGAAGATTCCAAGAAAGACTTTCATCTTTTGAAACCTCAGCATGAGAATTCTTGTAATCTTCAATTGCCTTCTTTTTTAGCAAGTTTTGTTCAGCTAAATATCCAATACAAGAACAAATTAAAATACCAGATATAATAGAAACAATAATATAAACAGGTCCATCTAAAACATCTCTAAAAAATGTAACAATAAAATCCATCTAGCCACCTCTATTCTACAATAATATAATAACATCATAGTAAGATTTTTTAAAGACCAAATTATCAAACATTTCTAAATATTAGATATTTTCTATTATATGAAAAACAATATTTAATATTTAAATATCGCCTCTATAATATATATTATTAAGTACTTTTGTATAATCTTTAGTTTTAACACTCAACAAAAAAAGCCTAAGTAAATACCTAGACCTGTGTATACTTTTTATAGAATAATTTATACATAACTTAATTAAGTCAGCAACCATTAAATTATTTTGGACCTAATCATGATTGATATTTTACATTACATAAAATTATAATTTTTTAACAAGCAACTTTTTATTTAACATTTTTTCAACAGACAAACCATATTTCGCATTAATTATGCTTTGTTCCATCATTATTCTATTTTCTTCTGTTCTAGCAAAAATACTTGCTTCTAATTTTGCATAATCTTCTAAAGTACCTTTATCATTTTCAGAAATAGTAACAAGCCTACTACCTAAATTCAAATCAGCCAATTCCCTTACCATTTCTTCGTTAAAATTACCCATAATAAAAACCCCAAAAAATATTTGATAATAATATACACAATTATAATAAATTTATCAACATCATCATTCATATAAAAAATACTTATTTAAAAAAAGTTCAAATTATTTGAACAAATATACAAATGGTGCCGACTAAAGGACTTGAACCTTCGACCTACTCATTACGAATGAGTTGCTCTACCAGCTGAGCTAAGTCGGCATCTACAAATATAATACAACAAAAAAAGAATTTTGTGAACCTAAAACTCTTTTTATTCAAAATCAATATGTTTAAACAAAATCCAGATATTAAGTACTCCAAAAATACCTATAATAATATAAATCAATTTAGTAAGAAAACTACCTTCCTGGAAAAGTAATGTAACAAGATTTAAATCAAATAATCCTACAAGACCCCAGTTAATAGCTCCTACAATTGTAAACACTAATCCAATTTTTTCTATTGTTTCCATAATACACTCCTTTCAATAGTATTTTTTACCAAAAATATAGTTTTATACAAAAAAACTACATTTAAGTAGTTTTAATAAATTTACAACCATTCACCATTACGTTTTATGTATATTTTTTTAACAAAAGTTACTATTAAAAAGTATAAAATTACTAATCCGATTAAATATAAATAATAGTTAATTGGCAAAACAACAAAATGAAAACTTTCAACATTAGATAAGATAATAGGACAAATTATAGTTAATCCAATAGAAAATATAGTTAGTAGGTTTAATTTTTTACTTGCCATAGATTCTATAAATGGTTTTTTAGCAGTTCTTACATTATAAATAATCATTAATTCAGTAACTAAACATGTAACAAACCAAGCAGTTTGAAAATAATCTTGTTTTGCTACACCATTATAACCAAAAACATACCAGAATATAATAAATGATAATACATCAATAAATGAACTTGTAATTCCCATTACCTTCATAAATTTAGATATTCCTTTAGTATCCCATTTCTTAGGATGAAGTAGGAACTCATCATCAACATTATCATATGGAATACCAATTTGAGATATATCATATATAAAATCTTGTATCAACATTTGAATTGGTAATAATGGCAAAAATGGTAAAAAGATACTAGCAATCATAATACTAAATACATCACCAAAGTCAGCACTCATAGCCATCTTCATATATTTAATAATATTACCATAAACTTTTCTTCCTTCTATTACACCATCATAAATAACTTTCAAACTTTGTTCTAACAAAATTATATCACTTGCTTCTTTAGCAATCGAAGTCGCAGAATTAACCGAAATACCAACATCAGCTTTAGTAAGTGAAGGAGCATCATTCACACCATCACCCATATATCCAACAACATGCCCATTTGTCTTATATAAACGAACAATTCTTTCTTTTTGCAAAGGATTCATTCTAGCAAAAACATCAATATCTTCTATTTTCAAAGCTAACTCATCATCACTCATCTTATCAATATCACTACCAAGTAATATATCATTACCATTAAGACCAACCATATTACAAATATTTTTAGTAGTAAAAGGATTATCACCAGTTAATATTTTTGTCTTAACACCAACACGATACAACTTCTTCAAAGTATTTTTAACATCTTTCTTAGCAGGATCCAAAAATCCAACAAAACCAACAAATATCATATTTTTTTCATAACTAGAATCAAATTCCTTACTTCCAGGATATTCATTTCTATAAGCTAAAGCAATAACCTGCATTCCATCACTAGCTAACTCAGTTGCTTTACTTTGTACCTTTTTAATGATAGAATCATTAATTTTAGAAATTTTACCATTAATCTGCACTCTATCACAAATATTAATTATTTCCTCCAATGCACCCTTAGTAATCATTCTATAATGATCATCTTTCTGAACAATAACACTTACTTTCTTACGTGTATAATCAAAAGGTATCTCATCTATCTTTTTATATTTACTTAAAATATCATAAAGCTTATGCTCCTTACCATAAGAAATAACAGCTCTATCTACTAAATTTTTAATACCAGTACTATAATAACTATTTAAAAAGGCATAATCTAAAATATCAATATTTTCATTACCATTAACATCAATGTATTTCTGAAGAATAATTTTATTCTCTGTTAAAGTACCAGTTTTATCAGTACACAATATATCAATAGCTCCTAAATTTTGAATCGATTCCACTTTCTTAACAAGCGTCTTTTTAGAAGCAAGACTTCTACTACCTTTAGTCAAATTAACATTTACTATCATTGGAAGCATACTTGGGGTAATTCCAACCGCAACAGATAAAGCAAAAAGTAAAGCCTCAGCAAAATTATTTTTAATAAAGCCATCAATAATAATAACAACTATACATACAACAATCATATACTTGATTAATAAATTAGATATATCTTTTATACCTTTATCAAAGTTCGTAACTTCTTTTTTCTCATGAATTTCTCTACCCATTTCACCTAAATAAGTATTAAAACCAGTATCAATCACCACTCCAGTACCATTGCCACTAATAACTGAACAACCCATTAAACAAATATTATTAATATTAAATAGGTCTTTGCTATCACCACTATCTTCACTTAATTTTTCTATAGGAGCACTCTCACCTGTAAAAACAGATTGATTAATAAACAAATCTTTACTTTCTACAATTCTTAAATCTGCTGGAATAATTGTACCTGCATTCAATTTTACAACATCACCAACAGCTACATCTTCTACCTTTATCTCAACTTCTTTCCCACTTCTAATCACACAAACAGTAGAATATATACTTTGTCTCAATTTTCTATTAAACTTATACACAGAGTATTCTTGAAAAAAACGAAGTAAAGCACTAATAATAGCAATAGCTACAATAATAACCGAACCTAAATGATCACCTAAACAGAAATTAATAATAGCAAGTATCAATAAAATAATGATAAATTCATCTTTAAACGAATTTAATATAAAATATAATATACTCTTTTCATCATCACGAATAACAATATTTTTACCATCACGTTTTAATCTCTCAGAAACCTTATTCCTATTAAGTCCAGTAACTGTTGTTTTGTATTTACTAAATATTTCTTCTCTTGGTAATATAGAAATAGAATTATATTTATTAAGTTTCTCTAGATCATCAGAAATCAAATTATTATTATGTTTTTTTATATCAAATATTCTTATCATAATATCGCCTCTATCTTCAATTAAATTATACTACTAAACAAAAAAATAGACACATCAAATTACTTTATAGTGTATAAAATTGTAAAAATCTTTTAAATTCGAATATATATTTATCTTCATAACTAAATCCTAACAAATTAAAAATCTACATTTTTTTCATGTAGACTTTTTTATAAATTAATCCATCTGCCTTTTTCTGAATTATTAATATCACTATTTTGACTGTTAGTACCTCTCTTATCCAAATCTCCCTTCATTCCTAACCAATCAGGCGATATATCAAATAATTGATCTATAATCTTTTGTTCAGACTCAGTTTGTTCTTTTTTTATAAATATGGCTCTTTGTCTATCTAAAAATTCTCGTAAAGGATATCGAGAATTAGCACATTTATATCCAGTAATTACATTTAAATCTCCGTACATGTCATAGTATCTTTTTGATTCATCTATTCCACGTAATTGGTACTTTACTTCTTGAATCTTATTATACTGCCTCAATTGTTCTTCCTCTAAACTTGAAACAACTTCTCCAGTTTCTTGTTTTTCTTTTATCTTTCTACATTGTGTTCGTAAATTAAGTTCAAAACTTCCCATTGTAGTATTTCCTAATGGGGTTCTATCTTT
>URHJ01000006.1 GCA_900547465.1 uncultured Mycoplasmatota bacterium
ATGATGACTGGTATTTGTTTGGAGATACTGATCCAATTACAAATGGAAAGTTAAGACATAGAAAAAACAAAGATTGTAAGTTGGCGGGGGTTAAGCAAATTAGAATACACGATTTTAGGCATAGTTGTGCATCACTTTTAATAAATAGTGGTGCTACTATAAATGTTGTAGCAAAGTATTTAGGACACACAAAAATAGATGAGACATTAAATACTTATTCCCATCTATTTAAGAATCAATTAAATGAAATAATTAATATTATAGACAAACTAAATTAAAATGGGTACCTATTTGGGTACCTAATACATATATCAAATGGCATAAAGCCCTTATAAACAAAGTATCCCGTCATTTCTGACGGGATTTCAGGGGGCGGTTAGAATTCACGTACTTCAAAGTTTATATAAATACTTTTGCGTTTATTTAAAAGGATTTAAAAGTAAATAAAATAACTAAATATTATAAGAATTTTAAATTCTTGGTAGTTGAAAAGGTAGTTGAGATATTTCTTAACTACCTTTTTTTATGACAAGATGACAATATTACTGATGGTGCCTCAAACAAGTGTCATTTTGTCATTTTTTCTTCTTTAAACTCATTTATTAATGCTATAAATTCATCATCAGACATTTTTACATATATTCTACTACAGTATTTTTTTTGGAATAACATCACATTATGTACTGATAAACCACAATTTTTAATTATTAATATTTTCCTTTTTCTAGTTGCTTTTTTATCCTTATTATTTTTAAAAAATATTCTAATAAATAGTACTTCATATTTTGAATACAACTCTATTAAATATTCTAATGGTATAATTAATATTAAATATACAATTGGAATCATGAAACTTATAAAAGTATTCAAAACATTTAATTCTTTATACTCTCTTAATCCAAGTTTAAAAGTTTCATAAAAGAACCAAATACTAATAATTACAAATATTGTTTGCATAAACTTATGTACAATTTTGTATTCTTCTTTTCTTTCAGCAACAGCATCTACCATTGCTAAGAATGTAATAATAGGAATAATTAGTAACTCAACCCAAAGTTTAAATGTAAATGTACTATAAAAAAACTCTATAACAATTGTAAACTTTAAATTATCTTTTAATACTTTCCAAATATATTGTTCATCAGATTCCCTAGATGCTGCATTAAAACAAAATATTACTCCTGATGTTATATACCATATAATAATATCCTTTATGTAACAATTATCCCATATTGACGTTTTAGAAAATAATAATGTTATTAAAATCACATATAAAGAAGTTATTATCCATATTTTTATTAAATTCTTTCCAAATAATATTTTAATAACGTCTAGGGCAGAATATCTTGTTTTCTTATTAATTAATACATATACTGATAAAATCAAAATCCAAATTATTGTAGCCCACTCTCGAGTAGATAAAATACTTAACCATTTTAAAAAATTAGTCATACTTCACCTTTGTATATTTGTTAAAAATTATTTTATTAAATCAGTATAATACATTATTTCTTTATTTAATGATTTAGCAAACTCGATTTCACTTTTAGTGCTACTACCTATATAATCATTAACATTTACAACTAAAATAGCATCAGATAGTTTTATTCTTTCTTTATGCATTTTATCAAGCATTAATGCTTCTTCTTCAGTAAAGTCATCTTTGCTAGTTTTTGATGGATTATATATAGGTACTAACATACAATTACCTTCTAATTCCATTTTTTCTGTTATTTCCATCATTTCATTAACAATTTTCAAACTACCACACACTGTTATTATCTTCATTTATTTCACATCTCCTTTTTAAAATCAATTGTATATGGTTATCATCAAGCCGTAATTATTATTTAATCAAAATTCCAAATACCTAAATATCCTTTGGCTTTAATAGGTTTGTCTAATACTTTTATATCTTTTAATATCCATGCATATCTTCCAACAGCATAAATACCTGTTATATATTCATTTTTATTTTTCTTCATTTTTTCTATAAATTCTTCTGTCATTTCAATACAATCAATTAATTCACAAGAGCAAATTATGTTTCCATAATTTAAACAATTAATATCAACTAAATCTATCAACTCTTTATTATTTTTATATTATTTTGGAATTTTTGTTGAACTTGCATGAATGTATAATTTACCTCTATAGTTAGTTTTCCAACTTCTAGTTTCTATTGTTTTAATACCATTTTTAATTAAAGTTGCGTATGGTTCAGTTAAACTTAATACTTTCATATAATAACGTTCTCCTTATTTTTAGTCAATATAATTCCATATTTTTTTATATTGCACTAACTGTTCAGCCTTTTTAATTTGTGCTACTGGGTGATATAAAGGAATAATAACATAATCATCTTTATTTATTTCAGGATATTTTCTAATAGTTTCCTTTAGTGTTCTTTCTATATCAAAATTTAATAAGTTAGATAAAGATAATAATGGATAATATCCTAAAGTTAATATTACTTTTGGCTTTACTATCTCGATTTGTTTTAATAAGAAATCACTACATTTTAGAGTAGATTTTTTTAAATCAATATTATTTCCTCTATAATTATCTCCCTGTCTTGCACACATTATTGCATTTGTTATAAATATATCATTTAACGAATACCTACTGTTAGAAGATTCTTTTATATATTTTTCTAATATTTTTTTGGTATTACTTTTTTCTGACTCAATTAATTCATTCCAATTACTTTTATCTTCTTTTAACAAATTATTTAGTTTTTTCATATCATTATAAGGTCCCCAGTCTTGACCTATAATCATAATCTTGGAATCTAGTCTATTAAACCAATCAGTCCATATAGATGGTATATTTGAACTAAAGTTATAATCATTATAAATATTTATCAATGACTTCTCTTTACATTTAAAATTAGTGCATTTATCACATTTAGACATAGTCTTTAATAATTTATCAAAGGACTCTTTTTTCATTATATCACCACGACCTAATTTAGAATTTTTATTTTACTTCGTATTTCATCATAAGAAGTATTATCTGTACAAACTATATCGTAGTTTTCTTTAAAAGATTCTAATCTTTCTTCTATTTTTTCATCTAAAAAACCCAATTTATAAACATTTCTATTAGTACCTGCCATATTTATATCTAAAACACTATTGCCAAGAAGTAAAATATTATTTCTGCCTATAATTTTACTTTTAATATTTGATGGTAAAAATACTTCATTTTTATTTAATGGATGAGTTAAATTATTATCTCTAACTCCTTTAACTATGCCTTTTTCATATTCCAAGAAATTAGAACAAATATAAATATTTGAATAATTGCAATTATTTCTAATTAAAAATTGTTCAATAATATTACCAACACCTGCTGATATTACTATAATAGGAATATTTTTTTCATACATTGTCTTTAAAAAATCAATTGCTCCATCTCGAAAAGCCATAATACTTTCGTTATTAGCAGCATAGTTTATAATTTCTTCTGTAATACCAAAATTAATTAATGTTTCTATATTTTTTCTATACCATTCACTCATGATTGGCATTTTTTCTTCAATTGATAATGACTCATCAATTTCAAATTTATGATAATGACTAAATATTCTTATACATTCATCAATAAATTCTTTTGTAACTTTAGGATTTTTAAAAATACTTGCCCAAGAACTATCACTATTATCCTTAGTAATTGTTCCATCAAAATCAGTCAAAATATATAAATCATTTACAGAAATAGAGTTTAAATTATTTAACTTTTCATTATTCACTAAAATCATTATTAATCATCTCTCTTTCTATAAGTCATTAGGTAATTTACTATAATCATATTTATTCATAATTGGATTTAATAACTCTTGTGCTTTATTTAATTCTTCAACTGCTTGTTCTAAGGTGTATTCACTTTTACCTTCTTTAAGTAATGTCAAATGCTCTACTACCTTAAATATGATAAATCCAGCCTCTCTTACTTTTTCTCTTTTAGTAAAATCAAATTATAATAAATCTGTTTCTAATTCTTTATATTGTTCAATTAAGTTCTTTAAATCTTTACTAGATTTATTTGCATATTTTCCTTTAGAAAAATAAAAAAGCATTTTGTCATTTTTTTACTATAGATTACATTTTGATTTTATCATTTTTTTAAACATATGTCCATTTTACATATTGAAATAAATCTTTATAAATAAAAAATACCATGTTATTGGTATCTAGATAAATCCAAAATAGTTAAAAATCCCTTATAAACAAAAGTATTCCCCTCTCTCGAGGGGAATTTCAGGGGGCAAACTTATATCACGTACTCTAAATTATTTTATATTAGCAAACCCTTTATTTTCAAAGGGTTTTAATTTACAAAAGTTTAAATAAGTTTACACCTTTAAAATAAAAATCTCCTGTTTTGGTAGTTGAATGGGTGGTTAGATTTTCTATTTATTTTAGTCATTATAAAATTCTAAAAACTTCAAAATATTCATTAAATACTTCTGCTGTTGCTAATTCTTGTGCAATAGCTTTAATTGAATATTCATTAGTATTTTCTCTTATTATAGAATAATTTAAATATTCTAACACTTTTTGATTTATATTTCTAATTACCTTATCTTTTTCAGAAAGTAAGTACATTTCAAATTCTTCTTTTTGTTTTTCACTATCAAACTCTAGATAAGTTTTTTGATGTTTTTGATATGCAAATCTTTCATCAGAATTATCTGGATTATATAAAAATCTTATTAATTTATCTTCTTCACTATTTCTTATAAGAAATTTATAAGTATAATCATAGTTTCTTTTTCCATCTAATTTAAAAAAGGAGTTTTCTAAAGCAACCGTAACAAATCTTCTGCCATCTAAGTTAATTAATTGTTTTGAATATAATTGTGTTCCAAAATATTTAACTATTAATTTGCCATAAAAAACTCTACAATCTGTTTGCGCAAAGCAATAAAACATCTTATTACCTTCATCATCCTCAAAATTCAATGTTATAGTGAATTCAGGTCTATAAATATTATGGTAAACTCTTGCTTGGTTTTTTTCATCATATCTCTCTTCCCATTCATCTTTATTTTCTATCATATAAAAAAATTGGATTATAGGACTAGATGTTAAATGAAATCTTTTCTTCCATAAAAATTCTATTTGATTAATATCAGCAATACTATCTTTGGGAGTATTTGTATCTTTAACTCTAGTATATATAGAGTATCTTTTTACTATTTTTCCTTTATCACTATAATCTTTCAACAAAAAGTATGGAGTATCATACGAATTTTTAACAATTAAAATATCTAATTCGTGATTTTCAATCATAATTGTTTTAACCTCGATACTTGGTCTTATACCACTAACAAATGGAATGTTTTTTAAGAAATCAATTATCTTTTGTTGGTTCTTTCTATTTAAATCATTTTCAATTCCAATTATCTCATAAGTTTTATCTCTTACACCAAAAATTAAATATGCATCTCTATCAGCACGATTATTTGCTAAACATATTATATCGTGTAATAAATCTGATTTATTATCATGCCATTGTTCTTTAAAATCCCAATAGTCATCTTCTCTTTTAGAATTAATCAATTCTTTTATATTAGTTTCTAAATCCATATCCACACCTTTAAATTAATTTCTATATAATCTGCTATATAAATTTAATTGTAATTTTTCTTGTAAAGAATCGAGTTGCATAATAATAGTAAATATAACATGTAATTCCTTTTCACATTCAGTATTTAATTCTTTAAAATCAATTTTTTCATCTGTATTAACAAATTTAAATGCCATATTGTTTAGATCTGTTAATTTATCAGAATTTTTTTCAAAATTATCATCATATTTATAATCATTAGGTAATCTTTCAATTAAAAAATTATGAAAATCAATTGCAACACAAGACATATTTACCAATCTATGCCAATATTTATACCATTTATCCTTATCATTTTGCTGATAAGCAATACTCATTTGAGGCCAACATTCATGATATGCACCAGATAACTGATTCCTCCTTTTTTGCAATATAGGTATTATACTTGAATGGTAATTTATATATCTTTCTTTTGCATTAGTTATAATTAAAAATATTAAGTTAACTATTAATCCTGTTGAAATACTTAAAGAAATATTAAATAAATAATTAAATTCTATTTTATAAAATATAAATGCCAAAATCATAAACAATATTGTAAAAACGATTAATCCATTTAACCAATGCTTCATATTAAAAGATTTTGGGCAATAATCAAAAATAGTTTTCTCACTATCACTATAAATAGATTCAAAATTTCCTAGTTTTTCATCGAACCATTTTTCATATTCTGCTTCTGTTTCCATACTTTTATACCTCATTTTATATATATTTTAATAATTCTTCAAATTCTGTATAGCCACTTTCAGAATTTAAATGACCTCCACCAGAAATCAAAACTTGATTTTCAGTTATGGTATCAGCAAATTCTTTTTCGGCTTGATATTTAACATAAGGATCATTATCAGAATAGAAACAAATAATATCATCACAATAGTTTTTAACATCTGCAAGATTATCAAAATACATGCTCTCATTAACTGCATCATAATCTTCATCAATTCCAAGATAATTATTGAATCCACAAACAAAAACCAATTTCTTCACTTTAATTTTATTCTCTACTAAAAATTTACAAATGAAAATAGGAGCTATTGAATGTGCAAATATAATTGTATTTCCATTTAAGATATTTGCCTCGACATAGGTCTTTAAAAGTTTAGACCAATTATCATAATTTTGATAACCTACACCCGTTGGAAAATCTGGAGTATAAACTTCTAATCCTTTATTTTCAAGTTCCTTTCTTAAATATGGAATCCAATTTGAAAATGGATTTCCAAAACTTCCATGAACTAGTAAATAATTATTTTTCATTTAAAATCCTCCTCGCTATATAGTCTGCATTGTTCTTTTGACCATGCTGGAGAACAAACAATAGCTAATTTAAAATCACCATTCCAGTAGTATATATCCCTCTTGTTTATAAAAATAATATCACCTTTTTTAAAAGAAATTGGTTCACTATCTTTTTTATATATAGTTCCTTTTCCATCTAGAATATAACATAATTCCTCAACTTCTAAATTAGAGCAATATCCTTCCATAGGATACCTTCCTGTAATTTTATTTATACAAAAATCCATATTTTTTTCATTCAATGCAATTCCATATTCTAAAACAGAGCTAGTATCGGCATATCTAAATTTTTCTGCATTTTCTTCTTTTATTATTTTCATTTTGTTCCTCCTATATTAAATTTTTTAAAATCTCTGTAACATTTTTCATATCTCTTTCAGAAGACATTATTGTTATTAAAATGTTATTTTTCTTATTAACAATTATATATTGACCATTTGATCCATCTCTAAAAATATATCCATCTCGCGAAATAAATACATAATAACCAATTCCAACTTTAGGAAACACTCGCTCTGATTTATATGCTGATGGTGTTTCTAGTTGTAATTTACACATTTCGTTTATCCATTCTCTTGGAACAACTTGATTATTATTATATATTCCATTATTCAGTAGTAGTTGCCCTATTTTATGAAAATCACTATGTTTCATATATAATCCTGTTGCACCAGAACAATATTTGCCATAATTATTCCACTTATATTCTTTAATATCTAACTTTTTAAATATATTTTCGTTTATGAAATCTGTTAAGTTTATGCCAAAAGCTTCTTGAAAAAATACAGATAATACAAATGGCTCAACATTATTGTAAGCAAATCTTGTGCCAACCTCATAAGGTATATCATAGTTAAGAGCATAATCCAGTAATTTGTCCTCATCAATATCTTTTATATAACTTTCGGACATCATTTGTTTTTCATATCCCGTAGTATGAGTTAATAAATCTCTTATTTTCCATTTTTTTATTTTTTCTAAATTACTTTCATTGTTTATATTAACAATATTTTTTATAGACGGATAAACAAAAGTATCAAGTGTTATCATGCCTTTATCTATTACTATTCCTATAGCAATTGCAACTAATAATTTTGCACAACTTCTTAATTCGTGTAAACATTCATCATTATAAAAAAATTTATCCAATTTTTCATCATGTTCTAAGAATATACTATCAATATTTAAACTGGGTAAAGTTTCCTTTAACTTACTAACATTACTCTTTATATCCTCTATATTAATCATCTTTTACCACCTCGATTTAAATATTATTTTTTCATTTTATTTCTTGAATCAAATAAATCTCTAGCTCTTTTTAGACCATTTTCTTTAGCAATGTTTAAGTAGTAATCTGCTAATTCATAATTAATATCAGTACCATTACCATTAAAATAAAAGTTGGCACCTAAATCATAAATTGCAGCAATATGTCCCTTATCAGCACATTCTTTAATAATCTCAAATGCTTTACTATAATCTCTTTCTATTTCCCCAAGACCAAAATAATAATATGCACCAGTTACAAATTTAGCGTATACTCTTTCTACTTCAGTAATATTTGGATTATTAATTAATTCAATAATTTTAGGATAAGCATTAGTTAAAAGTTTTTTTGCTTTCCCTTTATCAACTTCTAATATCTTCCCCAAACCTAATTCATAGGATATTCCTAAAGAGTAAATGCATAATGGATAATCTAAATCAAAACCTTTTTGATAATAATATAATGCTTTATTATAATCTTGCTCAACATCATTTTCTTCTAAGTCGTAACTTCTACCTAGTAAATAATAATTAAATCCTGTGCAACTTTTTTCTAGTTCATTTAAATCAAATCTAATAATTTCCATTATACATTTTCCTCACTTTCTAATTAACATATTTATATCTTTATGACATTAATGACATTATTTTTTGTTATACCCCCTAGCAAAGTTTAATGTCATAATGTCATTTAACTATTATTCATTATCTTCTAAAAAGTAATTAACCATTTTTTCATAGTTATCTTGACTATTTAAACAAGTATCTATTAAATAACCTTTTTCATTATTCGTTTGATATTCTTTGATACCCCTTATATAAAAATCTTTATTTCTGTCTTCAATAAAGAAAGGCATTATATCATTATATAGACACTCCCTAAACATTATCATCCTACCAACACGACCATTGCCATCTTGAAAAGGGTGAATTTTCTCAAATCTAACATGAAATTCAATGATATCCTCAATAGTTTTATTAGATATTTTATCATACCATTCTAATAATTCTTTCATATCACTAGCTACATTACTTGGTAAAGATGTTGTAATATTACCAACAAAGTTTTTCTTCTTTTTATATTCTCCTACATTAAACCATTCTTTTTCACTATCTGTTAAAGTTCCATCTTTTAAAATAAAGTGGAATTTTTTTATCATATCTTCAGAAAGTTTATCATCAATAGTATCTAACATATATTTGAATAAAGTAAAATGATTTTTTGTTTCAGTTGCATCCTTTAAAACAATAACTTTATCTTTGCTTGTTAAAATTGTTCCTGTATCATATATACTTGCAGTTTCATCAGGGGTTATTGTAGATCCTTCAATATGATTAGTATTATAAGCAAAATCAAGTTGTGTCTTATGATAAAGATTACCAGATAAATTCATATTTTTTTGTTCAATTAATGCTTTTTTAATTTTACTTATTTCCATTTTTCTTTCCTCCTTTTAAAATTAATTCTACTTCTTTCATAGTTCTATCAACGACTGCTAATGATAAAAAGTTCCATATAAATGCCATACTAAATAGTCCTAAAATTGTCCCAAATTCATGCATAAAATCTTTAATCCACATATCAGCAATTACACAAATACATATAACTATATAATATGCTACTACCATAAAGAATATAAATTCAGATGATTTTCTAGTTAAATTTTTTTCATAACTTCTATCAATTTTTCTATTTCCTGTTTTTCCTTCTCTAGACCATTTAGAAATAAACATTAAATATCCTAGCATATTTAAACCTAATGATACCCAAAAGAAATTTGTACTATTATTCACATTAAAGCAAACTAAAATAAGTGAAATAATTAATAATATTAAACTAACAACTTGAATCTTATTCAATCTCTTTAAACTATTTACCATTTCTAAACTCCTCAATAGCATTACTATTTAATAATTTCATAATTTCTTCATTTGTTTCATTTTGATATTCAAGATCCTCTATTGTTTCTAATAATACATTTTTCTTTTCTTCATCAGCAGTTTCAATTTCATTTTTTAAAGATTCAATTACTATTTTATTATTTTTAGTAGAACTTTCTATACTATCCATTGCTTCTTTTAATTCATTACCTCTTAATTTAGAGTAATGTTCAAGTAAATATGGATTAAGTGGACTAACTTGTGCTCCTAAACCTGATGCATACATTAAATCATTATAATTAACACCTATATATTTACTTATTTTACGAAGTAATTTAGGATTAGGTACTTCACGTTCTCCTGATTCTATTCTTGATATATCAGAAGAACTAATCTTTGCAAGTTCTGCTAACTGACGCATTGATAAATTATTTTCTTCTCTACCTTGTTGAATTAACTCTCCAACTTTAGTTTTAGCCATGCTTTCACGTCCTTTCTGAATTAATTATAACATATGTATTGCTTTTTCGCAACATTTTTTATTTATTTTTGCAAAAAAGGTTGACAATCGAATTTATGATGTTATAATGATGTTAAATTGCAACAGAAAAAGCAATTTGAGACAAAAATGAAATGAGGTGAATAAATGAAGACATAAAAAGTTTAAAGAAGTTCTTTGAAAATTGAATAGAGTCAAAAATCGCCAATATGTTGACTCGTTAAATAAGTACAAGGCAAAACCCTATTGGTACGGGAGTTCTAGTTAACTAAAAACTAAAATTAAAAATAGAAATGGAGGTCGAGATATGGAAGCACAAGAAACACTAAATTTAATATCTAAACAATGGTGTACACTTGAAGATTTAATGGCACTAGGTGAATTTGGTAGAAACTCTGCTTTAAAAGTTAAAAGAGAGATTAAGAATAAATTAATTAATCAAGGATACAAAATTCCAAGTCATGTTATACCAATGAAAGAAGTTGTAGACTATTTAAATATTAATATTAACTATTTAGAATCAAGAGTTCAAACAAGGAGGTAGAAAATGAAAGCTCTAGAAGAAATAGATACAAGCATAAAAAAAGACAACATTATAGATAATATAATGAAGTCTAAAGGATTATATTGTTTAGTATCAAATGCTAAAGTTGGAAAGTCTATGTTGGCACTGCAACTTTCTAACTCACTTACAAATGGTAAACAATTTTTAGGGCATAATACAATGCCCTCTCCTATCTTATATATTAGCACAGAATCAGATTCAGGTCAAATAATGGAGCGTATAAAAACATTAGGTCTAACATTTCCAAAAGATTCATTTTTTATCATTGATCGTGATGGTAAAGGAGAAGTTAGTATATTTGATTTTGAAGTTGATTTGTTAGAATTTTCTAAATATAAAAATGGAAGATTTGTAATTATAGATATGTTAAAAGATACGAATTTAGGAATTGACTATGATATAAATAGTTATCAAGATGTTGGTCAAAAACTACTGCCTAAATTAAGAAGTATCTGTGAAAAATACAATGTAACAATATTGTTTACTCATCATTTAAACAAAAGAGGAACTACTCTTGGTAGTACAGCATTTGATGCAGTTGTTGATGGTAAATTAACATTAATAGAAAACAAAAATGATAAATCTCTAGTTAGATTAAATATTATCAATAGAGATTTTCCCGAATTAAATATTCAATTAAAAAAATCTAATAACCAAATATTTAATGTGATAAATCCTGTTGAGGATGATGAAATAGATTTTAATTTAATTCAGCTAATAAAATATGCAAGTAGTCAAAAAGATTTTGAATTTACTTGTACAGATATAATTAATAAATTAAATTTGATTACTACTCCAAAAAGATTTGGAAGATTACTAAATTCAAGTTTAGATTTATTAAAAAAAGAAGGACTCATAATTGTAAAAGATAGGCAAGGTAATTCTAGAAATTATATAGCACATTATGAGGAACCAATTGATGAAAATGAATGATTTTCATCAAAGTAAAAAATGAACGAGGTACGTTATGAAATTGCCTAGCAATTTTGTAAGTAGCGATAGTGAATATTTTTACAAATTATTAAAATAGATTCACTCTATTTTAATAATTCAATTAAATAATAAGTATCTGGTAGATAGTTATTATTTAATCTTGTTTATAAGCATTTGCCTTTGTGATAACTTAGGCATTTGCTGATTAAACAAGCAAAGGGGTTATTAGGGATCACCCTAATCTCTCATGGGCTATGCCCTAGTGAGATAGGTCAATATTTGACCTTACTCTCTAAAGAAGTAAGAAAGGGAGGTTTTAAATGTATGATGGCAATCAAGTATTAAGATTTGAAAATAAATTTAAAGCAAGTGATTTAGTAGGACTTGGTAAGGAACTTACTGAAAGAAAAGGTACAGGCAATTATGATAAAGAAAGAACTAAATTAAATGTTAGTTATGTACCTCTAGATAGTCCTACACTACAATCTAAAGTTTATTCTACTCTAAATAAAAATAATATTTATTATAATAAAGGAAAAAATGTAAATTTACTAAATGGAGCAATTATAACAAGTGGTCCAGAATTCTTTCAAAGTCTAGGAATGAAATTTAAAGAATCAGATAGAATTTATCAAGTTGGTAAGAAAAAAGGACAACCTGTATTAGTCCCCGATATAAAAACAACTGATGATATTCCTGATAAAGTTAAAAACTTTTTTGATGAAGGATATGCCTTTTTAGAACAATTTGTTGGAAAAGAAAATATCGTTTATGCAGAAGTTCATTATGATGAAGATACTCCACATATGCACTTCTACTTTCTTCCTGTTGTAAATGAAGTTAGAAGAAAAGTTTTTGAAACAGATAGTAATGGAATAATTATTAAGCATGAAGTTGTTGGAAAAGATGGAATTGCAAGATTAGTTCCTATTCAAAAGAAAGATGAAAATGGCAAAAATATGTATACTACTGAAAAAGGAAAATTTCTAAATTGTGATCAGTTTTGGAAAGATAAAGGTGGTAAAACATCCTACGCTAAAATTCAAGATGATTATAATAAATATATTACAGAAAAAGGTTTTAATTTATATCGTGGAAATATTGGAGATAATGTACAACACAAAACAAAGGCACAGCAAGAAATTGATGAATTAAATGCTCAAATAGATGATATAAAACAAACCATAAGTAAAAATCAGAAACTTAATGAAGTAGAACTTGAAACACTTAATGACCTAAAAAGTATTGATGAAAATGAAATATTAAATCCTGTAAAAAGAAAAATTATAGGATATAACGAAAATGATGTTGAAGAATTAATCAACTATTCTAAACAGATAAAAAAAGAAAATACTCAAGATAAGAGTAATTTAAAAAAGAAAGATATTCAAATTGAAGATTTAACTACTACAATAAAAAAATTAACTAATGAAAATAATAAGTTAAAGGATCGTCGTGCTATTAAAGAAAGAGATACTAAAATTTATGAACAAGATCTTAAAATTCAAAATCAAAAGAAATTGATAAAAGAAAAAGATAATCTAATTGATACACTTCAAAATCAGATAAATAATCTTCAAAATAAATTTAATAATTTCAAAGAAAAAATGTTTAATTTTTGTGATAAATTGTGCAAAGCACTTGCCCATAAACTTGGTGTACACAACTTAAAAGATGAAGAGATTAATTATGATGAATTTGAATATCATGCAAATCAAATAAATAAAAAATATGATAAAGACAAAAATAAATCAGACGATTTTGATTTAAGTCTATAAGAAATCTATCAAAGCACTCCAAATTCATGGTAAAATGAGTTTGGAGTACGTGATAGTTTTGTAAGCAAAGGAGGTTAAGATAATATGGCTACAAGACTATTAGAAAAGTACAAATGGACTAAAGATGGTCGTAAATGGGTATTTTATACTTGGACTACATCTTTAGATGGTAAAAGAAAAAAATATACTTCTAAAGCATATCATACTAAAAAAGAAGCTCTAGAAGCAGAACGTGAATATGTTTCAAAATTAACTGTCTTTACTGAAGATAAAGGTATGACATTTAAGGATTTATACACCGCATATTATGAATATCAAGAAGATAAAGTTAAAGCAACTACTTTAAAAACTTATAGAGATAGAATTAAATATATGCAATTATTGGATAAAATAAAATTAAAAGACTTAAATGTTGCACATTACGAACTATGGAGAAAAGAATTAGCAAAAGTAGATATTAAAACTAGCACTAAAAATGATATTCAAAAATTCATTAAAATTGTTCTTAATTGGGGAACTAAAATGTATGGATTTGATTTTAGACTATTCTATAATAAGATAACTAAATTCGTTAATCCTAATGAAATTAAAAAAGAAATGGATTTTTACACTCTTGATGAATTTAAACAATTTATATCTAATGAAAATGATATTAAATTTAAATGTTTATATGAAACTTTATATTATTGTGGACTTCGTAAAGGTGAAGCAAGAGCACTTACTTGGGAAGATATAGATTTTGAAGAAAAAGAGTTAAAAGTAAATAAAAATGTTGTATCAATAGGTAGTGAATCATCTAAATATTACTCTCTTACAACTCCAAAAACTAAATCTAGTATCAGAACTATACCAATACCAGATATACTCTTAAATGACCTTAAAATACTATTAGAAAGTGATAAAAAGATATATGGATTTAATACTAAATGGTTTCTATTTGGTAAGGATGATCCAATTACTAATTCCAAAGTTAGGTGTCATAAAAATTCGCTTTGTAAAAAAGCAGGTCTTAAACAAATAAGAATCCATGATTTTAGACATAGTTGTGCATCCCTATTAATAAATAATGGAGCAAATATCACAATAGTTGCTAAATATCTAGGTCATACAAAAATTGATGAAACATTAAACACTTATTCACATATGTATAAAAATAAATTAAATGATATTGTAAATACCATAAATAATTTAACTTAAACTAAATTAAACCACCTTAAACTTTTAAAAAAATACCATTTTGGGTAGTTGAATGGTGGTTGAAACTAAATAAATTAAACTAAAACCCTTTAAAACAAACAAAAATGAGCCCATAATGGGCTCTTCAGGGGGTTCGGTTGAATATACACTCATTCTATATATCAATGAGTGATATCAGCATGATATTTATACCATCATGCATTATAATCATAAATTAAATTTTCTAAAAAGTCAATTCATTTATCATTAATTTTTTATAAATTTTTCTTCTTTACACTTTAGAAACTATTTAGACATAGTAAGAACCATTCTTTTTCCCATAGGCTTTGACACAGTCTGCTTTTTCTCATCAGAAATAAATTTACCTACTGCAAAAATAGTATCTTCTAGTGTTGGATCTTGATGATTACCAAAAATAATCTTTTGTACTTTTTCATTAGCAGATCTCTTATTCTTATGAAGATTATCTAATGAATTGTTAAAACGATTAAGTCCTATCTCAAAATAAAAGCATGCTGATTCCAAATAAATATAACTACTTCTATTATGAACAAGTGCTCTCATTTCTTCCTCGGACCTTGAATCCATTCCCTCTATTACTTCTTCTACAACATCTTTCAAATAAATATAATCAGGATCATTAACGTTATATCCCAATCTCTCTAGAAGCGTATCTTGTTGACGTATCACTACTTTCTCTCCTTTCTTCTGCATTTTTCGGTTAAAAAAAACACAGGTACTATTTAGTGACTCCGTGCTTGTTGCTCGTGTAGAATTATAAAATTCCAGCATAGCTCACATACCTAATATATGCTTATATGCTCTCACTGATACCAATTATATTAAATTTTTCATTATTTGTCAAACGAACATTTACAAATTAAGCATTATTAATCGATGCAATTAATGTCTTTTTTAACTTTTCTTCTTCATCCTTCTTATTCTTTAAATACTCCATTGAATCTTTCTTAGCTTGTAATAAAATCTTATAGTCATCCTTTAAATTAGCTATTTTAAATTCCATATCTCCACTTTGTTTTGTTCCAAATAAATCACCATGACCACGCAATTTAAAATCTTCTTCACTAATTACAAAACCATCATCAACATTTTTCATAATCTCAAGTCTTTTTGCATCTGAATCACTAATTAAAATACATTGTGATTCAAAACTGCCCCTACCAACTCTACCTCTTAACTGATGAAGTGTAGAAAGTCCAAAACGATTAGCATCAAATATGACCATCGTAGTAGCATTACTAACATCTACCCCAACCTCAATAACTGTTGTAGAAATAAGTATTTGTATACTACCTTGTGCAAACTCTTGCATAATTAAATCTTTAGCACCACTTGCCATTTTTCCATGAATAATATCTATTTTAAAATTCTTTCCAAAAGCTAATGTCATTTGGTCCTTCAAATTACATACTGTAGCCAATTCAGAATTTTCAACATCTTCAATTAATGGTGCAATTACATACACTTGATGTCCAGCTTTTAATTCTTTAAACATCATTTCTAAAACATCTTTAATTTCATCATTCTTCTTTAAATATGTAGTAATATGTCCCCTTCCCTTAGGTCTTTCTTTAATAATAGACATATCCATATCTCCATAAATAGTCAAGGCATAAGTTCTAGGAATTGGTGTTGCACTCATATATAAAATATCCGGTCTAACTCCCTTATTCTGTAAATTAGCTCTTTGATTAACTCCAAATCTATGTTGTTCATCAGTTATAACCAAACCTAAATTCTGATACTCAACTTCCTCTTGAATCAAAGCATGAGTTCCTATAACCATATTTATAGAACCATCTTTTAATTCACTATAAATCATTTGCTTTTCTTTTTTTGGAGTTGATCCAGTTAACAAAGCAACCTCTACATCTTCTCCTTTTAGAAATTCTTTTAAATTATTATAATGTTGAACTGCCAAAATTTCAGTAGGTGCCATTAAAGCACTTTGAAACCCACTTAAATAGTTAGCATACATAGCAATAAATGAAACTATTGTTTTACCACTACCAACATCACCTTGCAATAATCTATTCATTCTACTATCAGACTTTAAATCTTCTAAAATCTCATCAACAGCTTTTTGTTGATCACCAGTTAACTTAAATGGAATTTTTTTGATAAATTCATTCATTTTTTTAGTATCTATTTCTCTGCTAAGTCCTTTATTATGTTTTTTATTCTCTAACTTTAAGAAATTAATTTTAAACATAAAAGCAAATAACTCTTCATATTTTAACCTAATTGTTACTTCTTTTAATTTCTCAGGAGTAGATGGATTATGAATGATATTAAGGGCTGTCTTCTTATTTAAAAATTTATACTTTTCTACATATTCTTCAGGAATATAATCATGAATATCTCGTCCACAGCTAAGTAATGCCATATTAATATAAGTTTTTAAATTTTTATTAGTAAGACCACTAGTAGAATGATACACAGGTTCTATTTTAACTTTATTAGAAAGAGACTCCATTTTAATTTCTGAAGCAGTTATAACGTTTTTCTTCTTATCAAACTTACCAATTACAGTAACTCCAACCCCAACTTGTAGTTGATTCTTTAAAAATGCTCTATTAAAAATAGAAACTCCAACTACTCCACTTGGTGTCACCAATCTAAAATTCATTTTATTAAGCCCTGCTTTAAACCTCATTAAAATAGGAACACTTTCTATTTTTCCATCAATAATTATATGTTCACCATCTTCTGTTTTAGTAAGATCACCACGTTCTAAAATATCATAACGAAATGGATAATGTGTAACTAAATCTTCTACTGTATATATATTAAGTTTATTTAAAAGACATAATGCTCTAGGTCCAACACCTTTAATATCTTTTAACTCCATCATAGTCCCACTTCCTTCTCGCCATATTATAGCATATTCACAAAAAAATCTCTACAAAAAAAAAGACTTTTTTTACAAATCTCCATTTATTTTTATTTACTAAAATGCTTAATAAGATATTCTTCAACACCCTTGTTATTGTTATCCAAAGTAACATCATAAGCAATTTTTTTAACATCATCTAAAGCATTTTCTAAAGCTATACCATAACCAACATTTTTTAAAAGAGTTATATCATTATACCCATCACCAAAAGCTATAACTTCATCTAAACTACACTTTACTTTCTTTGAAACTTTAATAACACCATGTAACTTATTAACTTCCTGATGAGTAACTTCTACAATATATCTAGAACCATTAATCTGTAAATTTGCACAAATCTTTAAATCCATCTTATCTAAATCACTCATACAATCTTTAGCATCTTGAATACTCTTAAAATACAATTCTATTTTATATATATTATCTTTATTATTGCTTAAGAAACAATTATAGTCTTTTTCTCTTATAACATCAAAATCTTCTTCATATGCACTATTTTTACTAAGTAAGTGCCATACATTATGATCAGTAACATATATAATTGATCTATCTATATATTTTTTAACAATCTTTCTAACATTTGTAATTAATAAATTTTTTTTATAAATAGCTTTTTTCAAACTTGTATCATAAATATATGCACCATTACTTGATATTATATAATCCATAAAACAAAAATCTTTATTATAATCAAGTACTGATTTTAAACATCTTCCCGTTGCCACTGCAAATTTATGACCATTTCTTCTTAACTTATCAATCAATCCAACCGTAGAATATGGAATACTACCTAAATCATCTATCAAAGTACCATCAAAGTCAGAAACTATAAGCATACTCATACAAATTCCCCCCTAAAAATATTAAAGACTTTGATATAAAAAGCAAGCACCTACAGCTACTAAAGCTACTAAAATAAGTATTAATAAAACTTTTACTATTACTGGAATATGCTTTTCATTATCGTCATCTTCATCAGTAAAGAAATCTTTATCAGATAAATCCATAGATTTTGTATAAAAAGATTTATCTATATCTCTCATTATATCACTACTTGGTTCTTTATAATCTTTTTTTGCTTCCTCTACTTTCACCATATCTTCTTTATTAAGAATATCTTTACCTTTTATATTATCTTTATCATTACTTTCATCTTGTTTAATAGCTGATTCTGCAGGTACTTTATCAAGTGCACTAGTAGCCATTAAATCACTTAATAAATCTACTCCTGTTTCTTTAGATATTTCTCCCGCTAAAGTTTTTGATGTAATTGTATCTATAAGACCACGTAATTCATTATCATCAGGCTTATTTCTATTTTGTTTTTCTTTTCTATACTTTTCAAGTTCTTCTGGATTTAAAGAAGCCAAAATATTATAGTTAGTATTTTTCAATTTTCTTTTTTCTTCCATTGAATCTTTATCTTTTCTATTTTCTTTTGCCATCTCTAAAATACTATTAATATCATAAACTCTATTTTCATGATCTTGATACAAATGATTAAAATCATCTAATTCTTTTTTTACTTTAGGTTTATTTTCAAAAGAAGTATAATCTTTTTGCTTTTGATAAGCTTCTCTAGTACTATAATCTCGCCTATTTCTATCTATTAACGTAGTATTACTATTAGTAACATCTGTAAAGTTAGTGTATTTAGCATTCGTTCCTATATTTTGATAAAGTTCTTGATTTCTTCTAGATCTACTAGTTCTTTCTGTATCATTATCAAGCTCTCTGTAACGATCCATACGACTACGCATCTATACCACCTTCTTACTATAAGAGTAACATATAATCACAAAAAAATGAACTTTTTTAATAATTTCTAAATTTTCTTTACGTAAATATTATTTTTAGATATAATATAATAGTAAAGAAAAGGAGATATAAAATGAAAGTAAAAGTTAATGAAGATGCTTGCATTGGATGTGGAGCTTGTGCCGCAATTTGTGATGAAGTTTTTGAAATGAATGACGAAGGTTTATCTGAAGTTGTTGTTGATACAGTTCAAGAAGAAAATGAAGAAAGCGTAAAAGAAGCTATCGAATCTTGTCCAACAGGGGCAATTGAAGAAGAATAAAAAATGGTTCTCTAACCATTTTTTTGTTTTGTTAATGCATATATTTTAGAAACTTCCTTAGGAGATAATCTTCTATAATCACCAGAAGTAAGCCCTTGTAAAGTAAATATTCCTACTCTTTCTCTTTTTAATTTTAAAACCTCAAATCCTACAGCTTCAAACATCTTCTTTACTTGATGATTTCTTCCTTCATGAATAGTTATCTCTACTATTGAACTATTAGTTTTTAAATCAGTTTTTCTTAATTTAACACGACATTTTTCGGTTTTTTTACCATCTATTACTACTCCATTTTTTAATTTGTTGATAGAATCACCTTTAATAATACCTCTTATTTTAGCAATATAAACTTTATCTATTTTATTATTAGGGTGCATCATTATATTAGCAAATTCCCCATCATTAGTTAATAAAAGTACTCCTGTTGTATCATAATCAAGTCTACCTACTGGATAAATACGACTATCAGTTTCTATTAAATCAACAACTGTTTTCCTATTTTTATCATCACTACAAGATGTAATAACTTCTCTTGGTTTATTTAATAAGTAATATTCTTTTTCTTCTCTTCTTAATAATTCTCCATCTACAACAATAGATTCCTTACCAGATACTTTAACTCCGAGTTCTGTAACTACTTCTCCATCTATTTCAACTTTTCCCATTTTAATTAACTCTTCTGCTTTTCTTCTTGAACAAAGACCACTAGCCGCAATAAATTTTTGTAATCGTTCCATATAACCACCTCTATCTTTATTTTACACACTTTATATTAAATATTCAATTAAGTCCCCTTCAAATATCGGTATTATATCATAAAAATTAAATAAACTAAAGAACTTTATTAGAAATATTGAATAAATTATTTATAAAGGAGTGTTTTATATGAATCAAAATGGTTACTATTATCAACCATATTCTTATGATCGTAATAGTGAAGTAATGTCAACAAATAATAGTATTTATCAACCTGCAATGGAAGCATACCCACAAGATGAAAGATTTTTCTGGGCACCTTTTGTTGTAGGAGGTCTTGCCGGAACAGCCCTAGGATATGGTATAGCAAATAACAATCAAATTAATCCAAAAGGTGGCTGCTGCATGCAACCAGTATATTACTACCCAGTAGCTCAACAAATGCCTGCACCATATAGTTACAATAATAATTTCTACTACTAATAAATTATAAGGAGTATTAGACTAATACTCTTTTCTTATGCAAAGAAAAAGAGAATGAAAATCATTCTCCAAATTTTATAATTCAAATTGGGAATTATATAATTTCTCATAAAATCCTTTTTGTTTCATTAACTCTTCATGATTACCTTGTTCAATAATATTTCCCTCTTGCATTACTAATATTAAATCAGCATTTTTAATAGTTGATAATCTATGAGCAATTATGAATGAAGTTCTTCCTTCAGTTAATTTATCCATAGCTTTTTGAACTAACTCCTCTGTTCTAGTATCAACATTTGATGTAGCTTCATCTAAAATTAAGAACGGAGCATCTTCTATCATACCTCTAGCAATTGTAAGTAATTGTCTTTGACCTGCAGAAATACTATCACTTGCAGAAATAATAGAATTATAACCCTTTGGTAAAGTTTTAATAAAATGATCAAGTCCAATTTCCTTACAAACTTTTTTAATCTCTTCATCTGGAACATTTTCTCTACTATAGACTATATTTTCTTTAACTGTACCATTAAATAACCAAGTATCTTGTAACACCATTGTAAACAAATCATGGATATTTTCACGAGATAAATCATTGATTGATACATTATCTATTTTTATATCACCACTATTTATTTCATAGAACTTCATAAGTAAATTAACCATAGTGGTTTTACCAGCACCTGTTGGTCCAACGATTGCGATTTTTTGTCCAGGCTTTACCTTTGCACTAAAATTATTAATTGTTGGTTTATCATTTCCATCATATTTAAACATAACGTTGTCAAATTCGATTTCACCTTTAACCTTTGATTTATCTAAAACACGTGCTATATCTTTCTGATCACTCATTTCTTCTTCATCAGCAAATTCAAATACTCTTTCACTAGCTGCCGCTGTTGATTGTAACTGTGTCATAGCTTGAGCTATTTGAGAAAGTGGAGATGTAAATAATCTTACGTATGAAATAAACGCTACTATAACACCAAAACTTATTTGATCATTCAAGGTTAATAAAGCACCAACAATACAAACTGCAACATAACCAAAGTTACCAATAAAAATCATCATTGGCATCATTAAACCAGATAAAAATTGACTCTTTCTATTAGCTTCATACATTTTCTTATTTAATTTTTCAAATTTCTCATTTGAATCTTTAACACCATTGTAAGTCTTAACAACATTAAGACCAGAATATATCTCTTCTATATGTCCATTTAAATTACCCAACTCTTCTTGTCTTGCTGTAAAATATTTTTGACTCTTTCCTAAAACAGCAAACATAAAAATAAATCCAAATAAACTTGATAAAATTGCAGTTAAAGCCATAATCCAGTTAGTTACAAACATCATAATAATTGTACCAATAAATAAAGTTGTTGCACTAACTAATGTTGCTAAAGACTGGTTCATTGATTGAGCAATTTGATCAACATCATTAGTTACTCTTGATAATATATCCCCTACTTTATGTTTATCAAAGTACTTAAGTGGTAATTTATTAATCTTTTCTGAAATAGTTGTTCTTAATTTTTTAGCAAAATTATTTGATACAGTTGTCATAGATATAGATTCTATATAAGTAAACAATGCACTTAATACATATAAAGTTACTAATAAAAGTGCTATATGTTTAATTTTATTCATATCCATAGGAGGTTCAACTATTTTTCTAATACTTTTTGGCATACTATCTATTTTCTTATACATCTCTTTAGCACTTGCATCTTTTCCTAAAGTAGACATAGTATTAATAAATTTAATTTGTTCACTACTATTTACTTTAATATTATCTACTTCTATATCACTTAATAAAACTTCTCCAATAGAAGATGAAATCTTCATATTTTTAGGATCATTTAATGACTTTAATAAAGAAATCTTATCTTCCTTAGAAATTGTTACACCATCAATAGTTGATTCTGTAATAATTTCATTTAAAACAGAATCAGGTAAATTTGCAATAATCCCAAACATTTCTTGTTCATTACTTACTGTTTTTAACTTAGCAACTTCTTCTGTAAATAATAACTTATCTGATTCTGATATATTGTTACTTTTCATAATATTCATAGCTGTTGTTTGATCAAAATTTAAACCAATAATATCAGTCATTTTTTTTCTAGTCTCATCACTTTGAAGATTAGAAGTAACTTTCTTAGTTAATTGTTTCATATTCTTTGTATTAACAACTAATCCCTTTGATATTTCATCTGTTAAATCTGATAATATATTGGGTGTACAAATAGAAAGAATAGAACCCAATACCGCTAATACTAAGGCAATAGTAATTAATACGCGAAATGGTTTTAACTCTTTTAAAAGTCTAAGCATTGCTTTTTTAAAGTCTTTTGCTTTTTCACCTGCTCCCCTTGGTCCAGGTCCATGCATTTGACGTCTCGGAGTTTTTTCTTCTTCATTATGCATTGTCCAATTCCTCCTTTGATAATTGTGATAAAGCTATTTGTTTGTAAACTTCACAATTTTTTAATAATTCCTTGTGAGTACCACTACCTACACACTTGCCATTATCTAAAACAATAATCTTATCTGCATTCATAATTGTACCTATTCTTTGTGCAACAATTAAATTTGTAGCATCTTTAGTATATTTTTTTAACTCATGACGAAGAGTGGAATCTGTTTTATAATCAAGTGCTGAGAAAGAATCATCAAATATATATATTTCAGGTTCTCTAGCAATAGCACGAGCAATAGCTAATCTTTGCTTCTGTCCACCAGATACATTAGTACCACCTTGAGCAAGATAAGTTTCATATTTATCATCCATCTTTTCTACAAATTCACTAGCTTGTGCTACTTTAATCGCATCTTTTATTATCTTTTCAGTCTTTTTACGTCCATTATCTCCATATGAAACATTGTAATTAACGCTTCCAGAGAAAATTACTGCCTTTTGTGGTACATATCCTATTTTATTATTTAAAAACTCTTGCTTGTACTCTTTTACATTAACTCCATCTATTAATATTTCACCATCAGTCACATCGTAAAATCTAGGTACTAGATTAATCAAAGTAGACTTACCACTACCAGTTGATCCAATAAATGCAACGGTCTCACCCTTTTCTGCTTTAAATGAAATATTCTCCAACAAATATTCCTCAGCATCAGGATATTTAAATGAAACATTCTTAAATTCTACAGTTCCAATTTCTTTTGTCTTATCCCTATCAAGTTCTCCATCTTTTATTGTAAGTTCTGTATCTAAAACTTCATTAATACGAGCAGCTGATACTTGTGCCCTTGGTAACATCATAAAAATCATTGCTAACATCAAAAATGCCATAATTACTTGCATCGAATATGATGAAAATACAATCATATCACCAAATAATGAAATCTTATCAGCCATAAGTGAATTCTTAATTAAATATGCACCTATAAAATAAATTCCTAAAGCTAGACCATTCATTATCATATACATAATCGGTGACATCACAGAAAAAGCTTTTTGATTAAATAATTGTTGATTAGTTAATTTATCGTTTACTTTTTCAAATTTATCTTCTTGATACTTCTCTGCATTAAAAGCTCTTACTACTCTAATACCAGTTAAATTTTCACGAGTAACACCATTAACTTTATCAATTAATTTTTGAACTATTTTAAACTTAGGAACTACTATCATCATTAAAGTAGCAATAACTGACATCAAAATAACTACCGCAACAGCTGTAAGTGCACTCCATTGCCAACTTTTATTTAATATCTTTGTTATAGCCCAAATAGCTGTAATTGGTGCCTTTAATAGAAGTTGTAATCCCATTCCAATAAGCATTTCTATTTGAGTAACATCATTTGTTGTTCTAGTAATCAAACTATTAACTTGAAACATCTTTATTTCATTTGTAGAAAAACTTTCCACTTTTTTAAATATTTGTTCTCTTATTTTCATTGAGAACGTTGAAGATAAATTAGCTACTAAGTAACCTACTATAACTGCAGATACTAAAGACCCAAATGCACATGCTAGCATATAACAACCATTAATTATTATATCGTGCATCTTACTACCTTCAGTTTGAACTAATTTAGTAACCTCAGACATATAATCTGGCATTTTAAGTTCTAAATAAACTTGTGCTATTACAAGTAACAACACAATTAACATCACACCAAATTCTTTTTTAGTAAAATTTTTAATTAGTTTTCTCATTTTCTTCCTCCTCTTGAATATTATGTTGCATTTTTAGAATAACTCTGAAAAAAGTCTCTAAATCTTCCTGTGATATTCCCTTTTTAATATTATTCTCCATTGTTTTTATTTTTTCTAATCTCTCATAGAAAATTTTACTTGTTTTTTTATTTAATATTATTTTCTTAACTCTTGTATCATTCTTATCAATAACCCTTTCAATAAAACCATTCTTCTCCATAGTTTGTAAAACTCCAGAAACTGTTGCTCTTCTAAGTTTCAAAACATTTTCCAAGTCTTTTTGATATACGCAAGAACCATCGTGTTCCAAAATATATTCTATGATTTGCATCTGAGTTGGTGTCATTGTTTTATTAATTAATGCATCTTTTGCTTTTAACATATCTTCTCTGCTACAAATTCTTCTAAAAATCATTTTATCTAAAGTTTTGATTTGATACAAAATATCTTGTTCTCTTTTCAATTTATCACTCTTCTTTGTTATCCGCTTTCTAATTTTATAATTATATTACAATTTTGTCAATAGCCTTACAATTATTTTTCATAAAAAAAAACACTTTATTTTGTAGACAAGAAACATCTACCTTTTGTGTTATATCTTTTTCTATATTCTTTTAATTTATTTTTTGCTCTATCACAATCATCAGTATAAATAGCTAAATCATCAACCATATCATTCCTACGTATTTTTTTCAAAGCACCCTCTTCTAACTGTCTTATTCTCTCTCTTGATAAATTATAATGATTTGCTATTTCCTGAAGAGATAATACTTTGCCATCTATAAAACCATACCTAAGAGCTATAATTTCTTTTTCTCTTTTTCTTCGATTTTCTCAAAAGAACTTGAAAAATCACAAGGAAAACAGTTTCCCAATTTCAATTCTTCTTTTGATTTTTCATCATCAAAATTATTCTTTGCATTCTTAATTATTTCATCTAAACTAACAGTATCAACCATATATGTTTTTAACTCTTTAATAACATCTACTGACAAATCAGTATACTCTGAAATCTCTTCTAACCTTGGTTTTCTTTGTAATTTCTGCATCAACTCATATTCAGCACGTTTTAAGTCTCTTACTTGCAATTCCTTACGTCTACTAATTTTTACATTTCTAGACTGATCATAAATAGCCTCATAAATATATTTCTTTATCCAAAAAGCTGCATAGGTTGAAAACTTAATATTTCTTTTTTTATCAAATCTAACAATCGCATCATATAATCCTAAATTTCCTTCTTGAATTAAATCTAAAATAGGAATCACACTATTATTGCATTTCTTAGCAATAGATACAACTAATCCCAAGTTATGTTCTACTATTTTATTTATTGCTTCTCTATCATTTTCCATACTTTTTTCAATAAGAGTATCAAGTTCATCTTGAGAAAGCACTGGTCTTATTTCTTTTAAATATAAAGTAAGTGAATCCATCATAAACTCCACCTCAGAACATATATAATATCACAAAAAAAAGTTTTATTCAAATAAAACCCTTTCTGATTTATATTGTTTAATAATTATTTTTAATACAATTCCAATTACTACAACAGTAGATATAAACATACATAAGATATTTACGATATCATATTTATTATTAATAATATCTTGAAATATTAAATTATAATTTAAAAATGGAATCAAAGATAATACAGGAGTTAATTTAATATTCATAATTAAAGCTATCATTCCAGGAAAGAAAGTAATAAAAGTTAATGGAGTCAAAGCACTCTGTGCTTCTTTAAAAGTTTTTGCTTTGCTAGCAATCGCAATACATAACCCACTAATTAATAAAGAATACGCAACAATTATAATTGATACAAAAATATAAGCAGAAACTGGAAGCATTAAATTAACATCCTTATAAAGTTCAAAACTATTATTTGCTATATATAAAGATATTATTGTTAAGATTAAACTAATCATACCCGTAATAATAGATGAAATACTTACCCCTAAAAACTTACCTAGTATAATATCTCTACTTTTAATAGGAAATGTTAATAAAGTCTCCAAAGTACCCCTTTCTTTTTCACCAGCAGTTGTATCAGTTGCGGGATAAGTAGAAGAAACAGTTATAGCCATAATTATAAATAAGAAAGCATAAGTAGTTATATAATTAGAAAAATAATTTTCAGTTTTACTTATTTTAGTTTTTACTTTAAATGGTTCCAATATATTATTATCAATTCCAAGACTAGTTAAATTTTTTCTTTCTAAGTACTCTTTAAATGTTTGAAAATATACATCCATAACTGATGTTGCATAACTAGTTCTTTCATTATCATTTCCCATCATAATATAAGTATCATCTTTCTTTACAACGTACAGATCAATCTTTTCATCTTCATATTTTTTCTTTAAACTATCTATATTATCTTCATATATCTTAATTTTTAAACTCTTAGCTATTTCTTTTTCTTCACTAGATAACTTATAAGAAAAACCAATCTTTTTATATTCATCTTGTTTTTGATTTACTTCTGAATCAAAAAGATAAGACATACCTAAAACTAATAAAGGTATCATAAATGGTACTATTAACATAAGTGACATTGTTTTCTTATCTCTAAACATTTCCCTTAATTCTTTTTTTAAAACATTCAATAAATTATTCATATTCACCTACTCCATCTCCTAATACTTTAAAAAAGGCATCTCTTAAATTACTAGTTTTTGTATCTTTCTTTATTTCCTTAGGTGTCCCTCTTTTAATAACTTTCCCTTTATTAATCATTAAAACATAATCACAAATATTTTCAGCCTCTTCCATATAATGAGTTGAATAAAGAATAATTTTTCCATTCTTTCTCTCTTCTTTAATAAAATTCAAAATAACCTGACTAGAAATAATATCAAGACCACTAGTAGCTTCATCTAAAATATAATATTTAGGATCATGTACTAAGCATCTTGCTATATTTACTCTTTGCATCTGTCCTGTTGATAAATTACCTATACGATTATATAAGAAATCAGTTATTTGAAGTTTCTCAGCAATATTTTTAATTCTTTTTTCAGAAATTTCTTTCGAAATACCATAAAAACAACAACACATCTTTAAAAGTTCATAAGTAGAAATAGATTGATATATTTTTGTATTACCAGATAAATATGCAATTTGTTTTTTAATTTCTATTTCATTTCCATCATAAGATAAATTGTCAAATACAACTTTTCCACTAGTCGGTTCTAATATACCACCTATCATTCTTAAAAGAGTAGTTTTACCAGCTCCATTGGGTCCAAGTATCCCTATAATTGATCCTTCACTTGCTTCAAAACTAATCCCATCATTTGCATAAAATTCTCTATTTTTACCATCTTTGCAACATCTTATAAATTTCTTTTTTATATCTTTTACAACTAACATAATAATATTCCTTTCAAAGAAAAAACACTTAATGTGTTTTATTAATATTTATATAAAATTTTATCTTGATGCTATTGTAAAGAATATAGTACCAGCTAAAGTCATTCCAATAGCAATTACAGTTAAAATTATAACAAGATAATTACCAATACCTTTTTTATCAAGCTTCATCAATGTTTTAGGTTTACTCGCTTCAATTTCTTGTTTTGGTAATAAATCTCTCAATTTATTAGCAAAATCTATATCAATATTAGAAAGACATAAACTATCATTCTTACTAGTTCTAGCAATAAAATTACAATTATTCTTATCAATAACCTCTGTACTAGAATCAAAGACATTATTATGACTATTATAATCTTCTACCATTGGTAATATAAAATTATTTTTGAAATTATCCGTATAAGCAAATTCTTTTTTTCTAGTAATAGGAGTTGTACCATCTGCAAATCTAACAGTTAAAATATGTTCACACATATCACCCTGTACATTAAAAGATGAAATAACAGAATTATCTTCAGTTGAAGTAGAATACATTTCTACAAGTTTATTACGATATTCATTATATTCCATTGAAATAGGATCAATCTGTCCATTATCGTCAATAGAAATCGTCTCCTCTAAAGTTGGAACTTGTTCCCCAGATACAATTGTAACTGCAGGTGTATCATCAAAAATTGACTTTTCATTATTTTCATTATTCATAATTATCCTCCTAAATATCAAGATGAACTTTAGCTTTTTCTAACTCTATTTTTTGTTGTTCTTGTCTTTTTCTTTTTACAGTTTCTATTCTATAATTCTTAGCTTCTTTTAAAACACCTTCCTGACGATGTTTAGAAAGTGCAAGTTTCATATACTGATCATTCCTAACAATTATTCCCTTTACTGGTAAATCATCTTTTTTATAAATGTTTCCATCAGAAGTATCTAAATCAGAAACAGTATCTTCTTCCAATGGTTCAGTATCAGAAACATGATAACTTTTAATCTTATTAAACAATTTTTCAGATACATAAGCAAAATGTAATTTATCCTCATCACATAATAAATAATATTTATTAGAATTATCTTCTTCATTATCAAAACTAATATCAGAATTACTATCATTGTCACTATCTTCTGACTCTTCTAAATCAGAATTTTCTGCATCTTGATCATCACTACTATCATCTAAACTGGATTCATCAGGTGTTTCATCATCGTCATCAGTTTGAGTATTATCTTCATCTGTATTATTATCCTGAACAGCTTCATCAGATGTTTCAACCTCGTCATTAGTTTGAATACTATCTTCCTCTGTATCATTATTATCTTGATTAGACTCTTCATCATCTGTCTCATCATTACTAACTTGATTATCTTCTAAAATATTATTTTTTACATCTTCATTATTTACTTGTACTTCCTCATTATTATCTTTTACAGGTACTAAAGAATTATCATACAATTTTTGAATTTTTTCTAACAAGGATAACGCCAAATCTTTAACTTCTATAAATTCACTAACATGCTTGTCTCTTAAATCAGGATCAATACTACCAATAACTCTTTCCTGATCCTCATAAATATCAAACAAACTAGCCTTAATATCAGTTAGTGAACTTTTATAATCGAATTTTTCATTCATACTATAATCACCAACCTATGCATTCGCAATCTCTCTTAATAATTTTTGAACATCTTTCCATTCATCATTATCACTTATTTCAGTTAATTGTTTTTGACCATTTTCTTCAATAAATTTAGAGATGTAAATAACAATATCCCCATTAGACTGTTTTTCATTCTTTGTGTAAACAAGATATTGATTCATGCTGTCTTTACTATTTAAATATGTAACAACATCAACTTTCTCTTCTTTTCCATCTTGATATACAATATTAATTTTTTCTCCATCCATTTTATTCACCCTCTTTTATTCTAAATATATTATATACTAAATCATAAAAATTTACTAGCTAAAATTAAACATTAACCACTCTGGTTTAAATATCAATAAAACACCAATTATAAACATCAAAATACCACTTACTAAATGAGAATATTTGTTATATTTCGTACTAGCAGTAACAACTTTAGTAGTAGCCATAGCTATTACAAAAACAACTATATCATCAATTAGAAAAAAGAATATATAAATTAAAGTATAATAGAAAACTTCAATAGAAGAGACTTGATTTAAGGCAAGTAATTGTGTAAATATCAATGGAAACCCAGCAGAACAAGCAATTTCAACTACATTAACACTAATAGCTAAGGCCATAACCCCTACTAAAGCTAACAAAAAACTCTTTTCACTAGTAAATTTTTTAATTCTTTGAAATATTTTTTTACGCTTCTTAGAATCAACCACATGACAACCACTATCATTTGCCTTTATAAAGTTCTTAATATTTATAAAAGCCCCTATCAAAGCAATTAAAGCAATCACTCTCCTAAACCAGACAGAAAGTAAAGCAGAATATACTAAATTAAACCAAGAAAGCATAATAGCCATATAAAAAATCGCCGAAATAGTTAAAAAAGAAATTCCTAAAACCCACATTCTTCTTCTGTTTTTCATACCTAAAAGCATACTTATTAAAAATAATAAAACCCACATAGCACAAGGATTAAAACCATCTATAAAACCAATAATAACCGCAGCAGTAGGAATAGATACGCTCTTCATATTAACTTTACCAACTAAAGGTAATTTAATAGTAGAAGATGAATCTGTTTTTTCTTCCTCTTTACTAAAATCATCAGAAACTTTTTCTTTATATGTACCATTTTTTATTTTAGATACAACATCAGTATATGAATTATCATCATCTTGATAATATTTAATAGCTCTTAAAAACGTATTATAACTAGAATCAGAATAACCAGAAAAAACACTTGAACCAATAATAGTTAATGGAACACCACTCACATCAACTCCCGTTTCTTCTCCAACTTTACCCATCAAAATAGCATTATCTTTATTATTCCATACTTCATAACGAACTATATCTAAATCAGGATATTTTTTCTTTATCTTTGTAAGAGCCTTCTCTTCCTCTGCACAATGAGGACAACCATCACCATGAAAAAAATAAACTTTTATCTCTCTTGCATAAGTATTAGAAATAAAAATAAAAAAAGTAAAAGCAAAAAATAATATATAATTAAAATACTTTTTCATTATGAATCAATCCCATCTATAACATTTAATATTTCTTCCTTAGAATGTTCACCAACCATACGATGAACCTCTCTTCCATCAACAAAAAATATAAAAACAGGCAACATATCACCAGGTTCATATTTTAAAGCTTCTTCTTCATCAATATCTATATCAAGTGATGTAATATTTATATCTCTTTCATTAGTTATTTCTCTAAATATTTTATTCATAATTAAACAACCACTACACCACATTGCACCTATTTTAACTATTTCCACTAAAATCAAGCTCCTTTAATTTTTCTTTAAATATATCAATAAAAGTATCTATTTCTTCTTTTGTTGTTAAATAACTAAGACTTATTCTCATACTATAACTTGCTCTATCATGATCCTTTGTAACTGCATAAACTCCTAGGCTTTCTCCCCCTTTAGAACAAGCCGTTTGAGTAGATACAAAAATATCTTCTCCTTCCAAAGCATGAAGCATAACTTCAGATTTAATAGAAGGCAAACTAATATTTAAAATATATGGACTACAATATAAATTACTATTAATAGATATTCCTGAAATATTAGAAAGTTTATCTACTAAATATTTATTCAATGATAAAACATATTCATATCTTTTATCCATATCAATTGATATAAGTCTTAAAGCCTTAGCCATAGATACTATTAAAGGAGTTGCTGGTGTCCCACTTCTATATACAGTAGTTGACTTACCACCATGTATTAAAGGTTCAATAACAAGACCATCTCTTTTGTAAAGTGCACCAATTCCCTTAAACCCAAAAAATTTTTGTGCTGAAAAACTTGCAAGATCTAAATACTCGAATGGAACTTTTATTTTACCAATTGCTTGTGTAACATCACTATGAAAAATAACTTTAGGATATTTCTTTAAAAGCTTACCAATTTCTTCAATATTTTGAATAATACCAACTTCACTATTTACATAAGAAATACTAACTAAGATAGTATCATCTCTAATTAGCTTAGAAACTTCATCAATTGACACTAACCCATTCTCATCTAATGGCACAAAAGAAACATCATACCCATTATTTTCTAAATAAGAAAGTGGCGCAATAATAGAAGAATGTTCAAGACGCGTAGTAATAATATGATGACCACGATTACTATATTTTGAGATAACTCCCATAATCGCAGTATTATTAGCTTCACTTGCACCTGACGTATATATCACCTCAGTAGGTTTTACCCCTAAAATATCCGCAATTTGCCTAGTAGAAGCATCAATAACTTCCTTAGCTTCAACACCTAATCTATGCAATGAATTTGGATTTCCAAAATATGTAGTACTAACTTTATTAAATGTATCCAAAACTTCAGGTAAAACTGGAGTAGTTGCTGAATAATCTAAATATATCATATCATCACCTCTACATTCATTATACAACAAAAAAAAGAGGAATAAAATCCTCTATTTTAAGAATGTACTAATCTTATCAATCGCACATTGTACTGTACTACATCCCATACTATATGTATCTGTATAAGTAACACCTGATGCGGTTATATTAGCCCTAGCTGTAAATTCTTGATCAGATGATAATGTAATAGTACCACCTGATCCAGTTATTCTAGTACCAGATTTATTATACCACCCAGCTGGCGAACCATTTACATTATTACCAGTTGTTGGAGTTATAGTTGGTGATTTTATAGGACAACTTGTTGCTGGCGTTGCATTATTCCATGTAGTAGTAACCGAACAAGTAACTTCATTAGGAGTACTTATTGAACTAACTCCAGGCTCTGAAGTTCCATTAAATGAACCTTTATATGAAGCTTCATGTTTAGTTTGAGCATAGTACGAATGATCACCAGTATTATAATAAATAGTTTTCTGAGATTTTTGACTCCAACTATTACTATGAGAATCAGTAGAAGAACCAAATCCTACAACAGTAGGAGAATTACTAGGAGCTGTAATTGCCGGTGAAGTAACTACACAACCACTAGAATTACCTATTGAACAAGAACACTTAACAACACCACTAGTAGTAGTACTACAGCTAGATGGATTAGATTGAGATTGAGAAGTCAATGTTGCTCCATTTGGATTAAATGTAGTTGTTACGGTAACATTTTTTATAGTAATTGTAGCAGATCCACAACTAACTGTATTATGATTAGAATCTCCAACAACTCTAACATACGTTGTTTGAGTACCACCATTTGTTCTAGAAGGATTAGTAGTAGACCAATTACTATTATCAGAACTAAATTGAATAGTTCCTCCACCAGCTCCACTCGTTGGTATAATAGAATGATCGTCACCATCATAATTACCTTCATATCCAACGAATTTAGGACATGTTGCATTAGCTTTAGTAACCGTTAACGTTCCATTTGCTTTTGTTATTGAATAATTTCCACTTATATCAGCTCCACCAGAATTCTTTATTGCTACACTTCCAAATGTATTTGCGACACTTCCTACATTCGTTATTGTTCCCTTATGTCCTGAGAATGTTGCACTATGTCCACTTACTAAGTTCGTACAACTTCCTCCTGTTGTATTCGTTAATGCACTTCCATTATATGCTCTACTAGAACTTCCTGATGTACATGTTGTTGCTCTCTTTCCAATTGAACAACTCAACGTTTTACTTGTTTGTCCATCACTAAATGCATAGTTAGATCCTGCTGTTACTGTTACTGTTTGACTACCTGATTCAGTCCTAGAATTATTACTATAACTTGCATTACTTGCTCCGCTCGCTAACGCTTGTCCGCTTCCATTATATGTTGGATTAATACAACTTCCTGTTGTTGCTGTCTTAGCTCTCGTTACCGTTAGTGTTCCGTTTGCTGTTGCTATTGTATAATTTCCACTTATATCAGCTCCACCAGAATTCTTTATTGCTACACTTCCAAATGTATTTGCGACACTTCCTACATTCGTTATTGTTCCCTTATGTCCTGAGAATGTTGCACTATGTCCACTTACTAAGTTCGTACAACTTCCTCCTGTTGTATTCGTTAATGCACTTCCATTATATGCTCTACTAGAACTTCCTGATGTACATGTTGTTGCTCTTGCATTTATTGTTAATGTTCCATTTGCTTTTGTTATTGAGTAATTACTACTTACTTCTATTGTTCCACTCTTTATTACTACACTACTTAAAGTATTTGTTGCACTACCCTTATTTGTTATAGAACCAGAGTTTGAACATGTAACAGAATGTCCACTTACTACACTTCCTGATGTTACACTACATCCAGAAGCATTAGTTAATGAACTTCCATCGTATGTTTTTGAGCCTCCACCTGCTGTTACTGTTATTGATCTAGCATTTACTGTTAGTGTTCCATTTCTCTTTGTTATTGCATAATTTCCACTTACATCTGTTGTTCCACTTTTTACAACTACACTATTTAATGTATTTGCAACACTACCTTTATTTGTTATAGAACCAGAGTTTGAACATGTAACAGTATGTCCAGTTAAAACACTTCCAGCAGTTATACTACAACCAGTTGTATTTGATAAAGCACTTCCATCATAAGTTTTTGAACCAGAACTTGCTGTTACAGTAACTGCCTTCTTACCAATACTACAAGTAAATGTTTTATTACCAGTAGTACCATCGCTCCATCTAGAGAATCCTGATAATGAAGCAGTTACTGTATAACTACCGGCATTAGTTCCACTATAACCTGATAATGTATATCCATCACCACTAGTTACAGACGTCAATTGTTGAGAACTACCATTATAAGTAGGATTAGTACATAAAGCATTAGTTGGAATTGTAACAATCTTCTTATAAATAGCATATAAAGTTACATTACTTGTTCCCATCTTTAAACTAGATAAAGCTGTTGTTGCATTCTTATTGGTATTCCATCCTATAAATTCATACCCACTCTTACTTGCTGTTGGTGTTAAATCAATTTTAGAACCATAATATGAAGTAGCACTTGCTTTAGATACACTATCTCCACCATTTTTATCATAGGTTACTGTATGAGAATTTAACGTCCATTGTGCATAATAAGTTGAATCACTAGCCGGCACAGAAGTTGATGTAGATACTTGTGTTCCACCTACAGGTTGAGTGAACCATCCTTTAAATGTATAACCTGTTCTAGCCACAGGTGTAGGTAAATCTGATAAAGTTGTTCCATAATTTTTCTTTGATGTAGTAGTATTTAATCCACCTTCATGAAGTTGTACATTTCTTATTGAAAGTGTTCTAGAACCAGAACCATACCAACCATAAAATATAAATGCTTTATTACCAGTTGAAGATGCAGTAAATGTTTTTGACAACTTTTTCCAATCAGTACCAATAGAATAAGAACCATAACCACCTTGTTCACTACCTACGGTCAAATTAGCGGAAGTACTAGCTTTTGCCTCTAATTGCCATGTATAAGTTTTTCCATTAGTTAATGCATTAGTCGAAGCAAAATACCAACTTTGTTCAGTAGAAGTTACACTAAATGTTCTACCATTAGCATCAAAGCTTTCACTTTTAGAAGTAAGACTTCCTGAACCACAACATGCATTATAAAAATTAGTATTATAAGTAGTGTCAAATATATCATTATCTAAATAGTTATAATCATAAGTCATTGTATAACTATTAACTGTCCATTGTGCTTGTAAAGTAGCATTAGTCCAACCAGTTGGTATTGCATCACCAGGATTTAATGTAGTACTTCCAGATTTCCAATTTACAAATGTATAACCTGTTCTAGTTGGTTTTGTTGTACTAATTTTTGCTCCTGAATTATAAACAAAACTCTGATTAGCAGGAGCACCAGTACCACCATTAGCATCATATTTAATAGTATAAGTATTAGCAGACCATCTAGCATATAATACTAGTTTTCCTCCACTAATTCCATATTGACCATTTACATATTTCCATGTTCCTGACCAATTTGTCCAACCATATCCATCATCAGTACCATCACTATTTGTAGTCCAACCTGCAAATGAATATCCTGATTTTGTAAATGTATTAGCAGAAATAGTAGTAGTAGAACCATAAGTTGCAGTAGTTGACGCCATTGTACCACTACCACCATTTGCATTATAACTAATTGTATAAGTATTAGCTTTTGCCTGTGCTGTCATAGTGGTGTTTTGACTAATTGCATAACCACTACCAGAACCACCTGATGCTATACCTGTATCTTTTTTAGCTGTAGAATCATACCAAGTTGATGCACTATATCCAGTAGCAGCTGTTATTGCTGGATATGTTCCAATTGTACAAGTTAATGAAGAACCAGTAGTTTTACAAGATGATGATGTTGAAGATATTGCAGAAACATTAGAACCTTTAGTAAAAGTTACTGTATATGTTCTACCATTAACTGTAACATTACCACTAGTTACAGCTGCATTAGTATTTCCAGCTGCATCACTTATTAATCCTGCTTTTAAACTAACCGTAAACGTACCAACACTTAATCCTTTAAGAGTTACTGTATAACTATATCCATTTGTTATTTTTACTGGTGAACCAACAGCAGTAACTGAACCATTTGCTGTTGTTGTAAAGTCAGTTGTAGCTAAATTTTTTTGAACTACTCCACTTCCTGAATCAGTACAACTTAATGTTATAGATGTTGTATTTTGAGTAGTTGTTGCACTAGCTCCACTAAAGCTACATACAGGAGCTGTTTCATCTTTCCATACTGCATACAAGTTAACTTTTGCACCTGCTGTTGTTGCTAAATTAGCAGTAAGTTTTTGACCATCTGTATAAACAACTGCTCCACCATTGGTTGTAGACCAACCCTTGAATGTATATCCAGTCTTTGATAAAGATAAACTACTAGCTTTAGTTAATGTTGGATAAGTATCCACTTTAGCACTACTAGATCCTTTTAAAGTAGTACCATCATAATAATTTATAGTATAAGAATTAGCTGTTGCATTAGCATACCAAGCTTTTCCTGTATTTGAACCATTTAATGTTATTACACTACTACCGGTTGTAGCACCTCTTGTTAAACTCCAGCCAACTGATGTATATCCAGTGTTTGCTGTTATTGAAGGAGCTGTAACAGTACAACTTGTAGCTTGTGCTGTGCCATTATATGTTGCATTAATTGTACACTTACTATTAGCATCAGTCTTAGCTCCTACACTAGATACATTTGATCCCCTTTCATAAGAACTAACTGTATAACTAACTGCTTCTTTTCTAGTTTGAGCATACCAAGTACTTCCTGTATTAGAACTATTCAAAGTTAATAATTTACTAGTTGTATTATAACTTGAATTATTACTATTAGAACTTGCTGAAGTATTATAACCCAAAACTGTTGGTGTTGCACTTGGTGCTGTAATAGTTGGTGCTGTAACAGTACAATTTGTAGCTTGTGCTGCACCATTATATGTGGCAGCTATATTACAACTTGATTGAGCAGTAGATGAAAGTGTTGCACCATTAGCATTCCAATTAGCTGTAAATGTAACTGCATCTTTCTTAGTAATTGCATAATATGTAGGATTACTACTTAAAGATATAGCTGTATTTTGATTAACAGTTGCAATTGTTGCAGAACTTGTTGTATTGTAACCTAAAACAGTTGGTGTATTACTACTTGCAACAATAGTTGGAGTTGTAATACTACAAGTAGTTGCTTGTGTCTGACTAGCTATATTTGAAATAGCTGCAATTGTACAACTTCTAGTAACAGTAGCTGCAGTTGACGCTTGATTATTAGAATCCGTTTGACTAACAGCTCCATTTTTATTAAATGTTGCTGTTCTTGTAATTGCCTTCTTACCAATAATTGTATAGAAATTAGTAGTAAGACTATCACTAGAATCATTAACAGTAGCATCACTAATTGTAACTTTTTGAGCTGCTGCTGTACCACTAGTAGCACTTTTATTTGTATTCCATCCACCTATAGTATATTCAGTACTTGTTGTTGTAATACTAGGTAAGGTTATTTGACAACTAGCACTGCTATAAGTTTTACCATCAGTAGTTTTGTAACTATCACAAGAACTACTTGTAGAACCAATTGTAGAGATACTACTATTTTGATTATTGAATTTAGCTTTCCAAGATCCAAGATAATATGCATAGTATGTTGTATTTTTTGTACTAACAGTAGTTGCTGTAGTACTTGAAGCTTGTGCTGAAACCCCTTTATATGTAGATGAATACATACCACTACTTCCACTTACTGCACTTGGTACTGTTATTGTACCTTCTGATAAAATATCTGTTCCATAGTTATATATTCTATTTCCTGCTGCTGTTGCACTAGCTACTGCACTAGTTGAGGAATTGTAATAATAGAATGTTGCTCCTATACTCTTTTGATAAATTGTATAGAATGCTGTTGTATCACTTTTCGCACAACTATCTACACTCTTCGCACTTGTTGATGTTGCACTTATTGTTAATCCCAATGCTGTTGATGTATTATATCCAGCTCCTAGTGTTAAGTTATTAACCCCTGTTGTACTATCACTTAATACTGTTGCTAGATTACTATTTGATGTAAAGTAATTATTTCTATATATCTTTCTACTACTTCCTTGAGTTCCATTATAGTAATATTGGGTAACTTCTCCTCTATATACTGCATAGTATGTTTTATTTGCTGTTAAACTACTTGTTGTACTCATCTTATTTACTGAATCTGAAACTCCTACATAGCTAGTTCCATATTGTCCACTACTTTTACTTACTGTACTTGGTACTGTTACACTTCCATATGTTACTTTATAACTTGTTCCATCACATAATCCCGTTGTTTTTCCACTTGCTGATGTATCACTAACAATTCCACTTCCATTATAATAATAAATTGTTGCGGATTTACTGCCTTCATATACTGCATAATAATTTGCTGATGTTGATGGATATGTTGTTGTTAGTGTTGTTGATGATACTTTATTTGACACACCTTTATATGTTGTACCATCTGGTCCACTACTTTCACTCACTTTAGTAGGAACTTTATAATCACAACTTGCCTGATTATTATAAACTGTACATGATGCAACTTCTCTTACTGTTGAACCATCACTATAATAATAGAAATTTGCTGTATTTGTTTTCTTAAATATTGCATATAAAGTAATATCATTTGTTACTTTTGGCCCAGTTGTTAATCCACTTGTTGCACCTTTGTCTGTATTCCATCCTACAAATTCGTATCCATTTTTACTTGCCGTTACTGTTATATCTGCATTACTTCCATAACTAGCTTCTAATGTTTTTTCTGATGAACTACTTCCTCCATTTGTTGCATAATCATATGTTACTGTATAAAATCCAATACTAGCTCTTGATGCTAATGATTTATTAGAAGAAATTGTATAATCTCCACCAGATATTCCAACGTTATTATCACCATCAAACCAACCATCAGCTTTATAACCTGTATTAGGTTCTATTGTAGGTAGTTTTACCTTACAAGAATCCGTACTATTAACTAAATAATTAGTTTTATTTGTAACACTATAATAATCACAGCTATCGACAGTTTTACTTATTGAAGTAATATTTTCACCCTTTGAATAACTTACTTTCCAACTACCTTTGTAATATGCATAATAATCAGAATTAGCCGTAGTTATAGAAGATGTTTTATTAATTGAATTTGGTGAAGTTGAAAGACCTTGATATATTGAAGAATCAATCCCCTTACTTTCACTAACTTCACTAGGCACATTAATAGTTGCATCACTAACCTTATAATTAGTACCATCACTAACTGCACCTCTAACGCCATTAACAGTTACAAATGACTGTTCACTTCCACCATAATAATAGAAATTAACATTTATATTATTATCATAAACTGCATAATAAGTAAGCGTATTACTATTAATTTCACTAATAAGTTCAGTACTAGATACTTTATTAGAAACACCTCTATATAAAGTATTATTAGGACCAGCACTATTAACTACTGAATTGGGTATATTAATATTGCAAACACTATCTGTATTATACATAGTACAAGATGCAGTATTACTTACTTGTTTAGTACCATTGTAATAATAGAATGTAGCATTAGCTACTTTTTTAGTAATTGCATAATATGAATCATTAGAAGAAATAGTAATATCATTACCAACTTTAACTAAATCTTTTGAGTTTTCATTTCCATTTTGATCTTTACTCCAACCAATTATTTCATAACCATCTCTTGTTATTTCTGGCGCTGTAATAACTACACTAGAATTCTTATTCCAAATAGTCTTTGTTGTAGTTAAAGTATTTAATGTAGCACCATTACTATTCCAAGTAACAGTTACATCTTTTTTTGTATTAGCGTAATAAGTCTTCTTATCATTACTAGAACTTAATTTTAAACTACTACCTGCTTTTATATGAGTAGAACTATCAGTATCTGTATTATTACTATCTGTACTAAATCCTATAATATCAAAACCTTCTCTAGTAATAGTTGGAACATCAACACTACAACTATCAACTTGTGTATCATTATTATAAACCCCATCTATAGTACAACTTAAAACTCCCTCTTTAGAAAGAATAGATCCATTTGAACCAAATGTAACTGAATAAGTAACGTCATCTTTTTTACTTATTGAATATAAATCTATATTATTAGTTAAAGTAATACTTTCTCCAACTTCTATATATCCATCAGTAGCCATAGTATCACTAGCTTTTTCCTTAGCAACACTATTTTGACTCCAACCTAAAGCTTTATAACTAGAATTAACTGTAATACTAGGTAATTTTTGACTAGGAACACAAGAATTATCTTCTTTTTCTCCATTATAAGATTCTTTAGTTGTACAAGAAATACTATTAGCACCTATAGCTGTAACTCCATTACCACTTTTATGAAGTGTAGCTGTATATGTAATTGGTAATTTTTTTACAATTGTATAAAAATTAGTATCACTACTAAGTACCAAAGATTCTAATCCTACATGTGCTGTTTTATCTGTATTCCAACCTATTGCTTGATATCCACTAGAAACCTCAATAGTTGGTATTTCATCTATAGTACAACTTGTAGCCTGAGCCAAACCATTATAAGTTTTTTCAATAGTACATGTTTTATTACTCCATGAATTATTAATAACACCATTACCATCATTTTTTATAAATTTAGCTGTATAAGTAATATCTTCATTAGTAGTAATAGCATACCAAGTAGTATTTGCATTTTTATCAGTTAATGTTAATTTAGAACCAGAACTAATCTCAGCCTTCTTACTAGAAGAACTTGTAGAAAATCCTAAAACAATAGGAGTAGGATTTTTACCTGTAATAGTTGGTACATCAATACTACAACTAGTAGCTTGTTCTTCATCATTATAAACTCCTGGAATAGAACAACTAACACTACCTTCTTTTGAAAGAATAGCACTTCCATTATTTGAATCAAAACTAACAGTTAAAACGCTATCTGCTTTTTTACTTATAGAATAGAATGTTGTATCTTTACTTAAAGATATATCCATATAACCATCATGTGCTGTTTTATCTGTATTCCAACCTATTGCTTGATATCCATTAGAAACACTAATAGTTGGTACAGAAGTAATATCACATGATTCTTTATTGTCCTTTGTTAATTTACATGTTTCTTTAGAAGAAGAAATCTTTTCTACACCAACACCATTCTTTACAAATGTTGCAGTCAAAGTCTTAGAAACATTAACTTTAATAGTTCTATAAGCTCCACCATTATTTTCTTTAACAATAATTTTAGCTTCACCTGGAGAAACACCTGTTATAACCCCAGCACTAGATACTTTAGCAACACTATCATCACTACTACTATAACTTAAACTTCCAACATTAGTACCAGAAGTTTTTATAGTATGTGTATTATTACCACTTATATCCAATGATACACTACTATCACTATCTAAAACTAATTCAGATACTTTAATATCATTAGATGTAACTTCATCATTTTTATTATCAACTCTATCACTAATAACATCTTTTAATAAACTCAATTTAAAACTACCTAACTTTTTAGCAGATATTGTTAAATTCCATTCATAACCATTATCAACTTTAGTAGGAGCTGATATATCAAATGAGTCAATAACATCTTCATTACTAATCTTAAAATCTGATTTTAATAGATATTTTTCTTTAATATCAACAACATCAGTACAAATAAGAGAAATCTTAGAATCACTACCAATTCCAACATAACCAGTTGTTTTAAATATACATGTCGGTTTAGTTTCATCTAGTTTATCAATAACAACAATCTTTTTAACTATATTACCATAAGAATCTTTTATCCATAAATAGTATTTACCATTTTTCTTAAATGACACAGTACCAATAAACTTACCATTTTCACCAGTTAAATCTTTAAATTCTTTGTCAGAAGGTTTCTTGTCATCATTAGTAATTGCATATTTAACATTAGAAGCATTACTAACACTTGAAACACTTACTAAAGTTTCTGCAATATTACTAGTATCATACGATATATCTACTTTAACACTTCCATTACTTGGTTCCACTATTACTGTTCTTGTAATACCAGCTATATTAGAATCTCTGTCTTCAACCAAATACTTTATAACATAAGTTCCTGCTACTTTAGTATTAACACTACCAATAACAACTATTTTATCAGTTAAACTACCATCTTCACTATCATTAGCAATAGCACCACTCTCAGTATAACTATCTCCTTCTTTTATAGTAACTACTTCATCACCTACTAATGAAATAGTTGGTAAACCAGTATTTTTCTTAGAAACAAGAACAGTTCTTGTACTAACTCCTACATTTCCACTAGAATCACTAATTTTATAATAAATGTAATATATACCTACTTTTGATGTATCAATAGAAGAAACCTCTACAGTATTTTCTCCATCATAATATTCATAACTTATTTCTACATCATCAACTAAAAGTTTATCTTTATCATCTTTTACTTCCTGTACTCCTAAATCATTAAAAGTATCTCCTTGATTTAATTTTACTGTACTAGGACCATTCAAAAGAATAATTGGTGTCGTAAAATCAGTTACTGTAGAATTAGTTTGTACTGCATTAATAACAACTTTAGCTCCATAAGTTTTACCTTGAACTTCATTTGTAGCATTCTCATCTAACCATATTTTTATTTCATAAGAATCAGTAGCACCACTACCTAAACTTCTACCAGTTTTTAAATTTAATCCTGTAGAAAGTAAAGCTGGACTACTCCATTCTCCATCTCCCTCTTTTATACTATATTTAACATATTTTCTATCTAAGGTATTGCTAGAATTTTCTTCTAAGCTAATATCATATTTAGCATCTAAACTACCTGTATTATTAACACTAAATACATAACTTTCCGTATTCATACCTTCTTGATCTGTCATCGGAACAGCATTTTTTAAATCTATAGTATTCTTCTCTTTAAAATTTATAACAAAAGTACCAGCTGTTACTTCAACGTTTTTCTTAGAAGTAATAACTTGACTTAAAAATGCATAACTAGTACCACAAACTATAGCAAGTAAAAATATACCCAAAAAAGCTATTTTTATGTATTCTTTTTTATTATATTTTTTATTGTTGTTATTTATTTTAACTTTACGAAATCGATCACCAGAACGACCTTTTTTATACACCATAAAAAACACCTTACCTTATATCAATAATTATATCAAATAAGAAAAAAAAAAGATATAAAAATCATATCTTTTTTTGCCTTTTATTTTTATGTATGTATAAATCAGTATCTGCTTTTCTAAATATCTTTTTTCTAATTTTTTCAGGATCTTTATAAAATAAAATATTATTAGAAATATGACAACAACCAAAACTCATTTGAACAGGTACCAAAGATCCATCATAAACTAAATCAAGACTATCGATTTCTTTTTTTATTTCTGAAATACGTCTTTTAGCATCACCACTAGAAATATTTTTTAAAAGAATAACAAATTCATCTCCACCAAATCTAGTCACAATGTCATTTTTTTTATAATCATAAGGATCATCAGATTGTCTAGTCATTTTTAAAAGCAAAGGTCCAATTTTTTGTAATATATAATCACCACAATCATGTCCATAAGTATCATTTATATTCTTAAAATAATCTACATCTGCTACAACTAAGCTAAACTCTTCATGATTTTCTAATGCATAATCAATATATTCAGCCATCTGTCTATTAGCTTCTTCCCTATCTTTTATAAGAGAAGTTAAATGATCAATTTGCAATTTTCTCTCACGTTCTTTAAATAAAGTAATATCTTCTAAAAAATCATAAACATGAGTAATATTAGTATCTTTATCTAGGATATTAATTGATGATAATTTATACCAAATCCTACTATTTTTATGATAAAATTCTCCATTTTTATTTTTGACATCAGAAGAAATTATTTCTTTATACAACTTTAATTGATCTTTATCATCACAAATAATATTACCAAAAATATCTCTTTCAATATAAAATATATTTCGAGATTTCATAAAATTTTCTAAAATATCTTTATTTTCCATTTCGAACCCCACCGTTCTATTTCTTTATCTCACCTATTTTTGCATGAAGTTTTTCCATCTTACAATCAAGTTCTTTTATAACATTTGAACAATCATAAACTTCTTTTATAATTTCATCAGGTAATTCCGAAGAAACTTTATATCTTAATTTATGATCGAGACTAGCCCAAAAATCCATAGCAATCGTCCTAATTTGAATCTCTGCCTCAACAAACTCAGTTGAATCTAACAAATGAATAGGAACTAATACATTCAAATGATAACTAATATAACCAGATTCTTTTGGCTTCTTTATATAATCCCTTTCCTCTTTTATTTTAAATAAATTAGATTTTTTAATAACCTCAACAATTTGAGAAACATCTGATAAAAATGAACAAACGATTCTAAGACCAACCATATCATGAACATGCAATACTATATTAGAAGGAGTAACTTCATATCCTTTCCTTTCTAATTTTTTAATAGCACTTTCACTAGATTTTATTCTAGACTTAACATGTTCAACAGGATTATACCCATTAGTTAATTCGTATTCTTTTAGTAAAATTTTTAAATCAGTTTCTAATACTTCCTTTGCAAATTGATACTTAAGTAATTCTCCCCTCATTTCTGATTGAAGTTCACTAGCATTCATATACATTTCCTTTCTTAACACTTCTTACTTATTACTATAAAAATAATAATCACGTTCTGCAATCGATAAAGAAACACGTTCTAAATCTTCAAGTTGAGAACAATCATTCAATATATCTTCTATTTTAAATAAAACTTCTTTTAAATTACAACAACTCTCAATAGAAATACCATATCTAGATAAGACGTCAATCTCATAATTTGTTAAAAAAAGACCATTACCACAGTCTTTTAATTCATTTTTCGAAAAATTAAGTTCATTAATTACTTGTAAAATTGCATCTGACTCATTCATATTTTATCTCCATCAACTAAATATACGTATTTCAAGGATAGTACTGATTATATCACATAATACCACAAAAGTCAATGAATAACACAATATACTATATAATATTCATAAATTTATAAAAAGATTAAAAAAAAAGATTATTAATCAATCTTTTCTAACATCTCATTAGCTTGACCAAGTAAAGTATTTAATTCACTTTTCTTAGATTCTTGCTCTTCTATCGTTTTATCTTTTTCTTCTATTTCTTTTTCTAGATTACTAATCTTTTCATTTAATTTATTAGTTTCTTCAATCATTTTTTTCATAACTGCAATAGCATTATCTAAAACCTCATCATTAACAGAACCACTATCAGTTGAAACAAAATTAGATTCATTCATTTCTTTTTCTATATCATCACTAGTTTTTTCTACAACCTCATTATCTTCTACTTCTTCCTCAGAAACTATAGAAGGTGTTTCTTCTTCTGGAGTAACATCTTCTTCACTATTTGCTGAAGCATTAGTAGAATTAAATTCATTCAAAATATCATGGTCAATATCTAACTTAACATCTTCCGAAGTACTTTGATCATCAACATCAGTAATTTCTGATACAATAGGACCTTCCTCTTGAGAAATTGTACTAATTTCTTCCACAACTGGTGTAGGATTAATCGCATCATTCTCATCACTTTGAGAAATATCTGATAATGCATTATTACCTAAGCCAGAATCATTTGCATTAGTATCAACTACACCTGCCCCAAGATTAACAATTTTTGACTCACTATTAACATCATTGGTATGAAAATATAATTCTTTACTTGTTTTACCAATAAAACTACAATCGATACCAATTTTATTATTATAACTATCTGTCTTGTATACATTAGCCTCAGAAAAAGCATCAGAAAATAACATTTCTCCAGTTATTCCCATTTCATTAATTAACTTATCAGTAATTACAGTAGCATTATCTAATATCATACTTTTACTAATTTCATCATTCCCTTTTATTAATGCATCTAATACTTCATTAGAGCTAGGTTTAGAAGAAACTGCAAGTAATAAATCTTTATCTATTTGCTTAATTTCTTTTTTATCAAAATCAATTAGTACAGAACCATCCTCTTTAAAAGCCCCAACTGTTGAACAAGGAATTGTTTGATCAAAAGCATATTTTGGATCTAAAGTAGCTATAACAGTACCATCTTCTAATATTCCATCTTTTAATACATAATACATTTTTCCATCACTAGGAACAACATAATTAATTTCTTGATTCAAAAACTCTGGCATTTGAGAAATTCCTTTTTTTATTTCCATGAAACACACCACCTATTTTATTCTTAACATTATAATATCACAAAAAAAATTATTAAACAACAAGAAATTCACAAAAAAAGAAGAATTACTTCTTCTTCAAAACAAATTCATTATTAATAAAATCGACAATAATTTCATCATTCTCTTTTATTTCACCTTTAATAATCATATTAGCAAGCTTAGACTCTATCATTCTACTTACCGTTCTACGCAATGGTCTTGCGCCAAAATGAACATCAAAACCATCTTCTACTAAATTATGACGAGCAGCATCAGTAAGAGTAATTTTCAAATGAAGATTATTTAACCTTTCTTCTATCTCACCAATTATTTTATCAAGTATTTTAGAAATAGAATCCTTATCCAAAGCATTAAATACTATAACTTCATCTATACGATTAATAAATTCTGGTTTAAAGTAGTGAGTAAGTTCTGCTGTAACAAGTTCTGACTTACCCTCTAATATATGTTCACTACCAACATTAGATGTCATAATAATAATTGTATTCTTAAAATCAACACATCTACCATTAGAATCAGTAACTCTACCATCATCTAGAATTTGTAAAAGCAAATTTAATACCTCAGGATGAGCCTTTTCTACTTCATCAAATAAAACTATACTATAAGGATTACGTCTTACAGCCTCTGTAAGTTGACCTCCCTCTTCATAACCAACATATCCTGGAGGAGATCCAATAAGTCTAGAAACACTAAACTTTTCCATATATTCACTCATATCAATACGAATCATATGACGACTATCATCAAAAAGTTCATATGCAAGTGTTCTAGCAACCTCAGTTTTACCAACACCAGTAGGACCTAAAAACAAGAATGAACCAATAGGTCTATTTGGATCTTTTATACCACTTCTACTCTTTAAAATAGCTTCACTTACTAATTTCAAAGCTTGATCCTGTCCCATTACTCTCTTCTTCATATTTTCTTCTAGGTGAAGAAGCTTTTCTTTTTCACTACTCATAAGTTTACTGATAGGAATATTAGTCCATTTTGCAATAACTTTAGCTATATCATCAGCTTCAACTACATCACTTAAAAGTTTATTTTCAGAACGCTTTCTCAAATTTTCAAGTTCCTTTTCAAGTTTAGGAATAGTACCATGACGAAGTATCGCAGCATTCTCTAAATCATAATCATTTTCAGCTTGTTCCAAATCAAATTTAGCTTTCTCTAATTTTTGTTTTATAGCTTTTATATCTTCATTTAGACTCTTTTCACGATTCCAACTTTCCGTTAACTCTTTTTCTTTTTCTTTTAAACCAACTAACTCATCATCAATTTCTTTTTTTCTTTTAACAGAAACATCATCTTTTTCTTTCTTTATAGCTTGAGCTTCAATTTGAAGCTTCATAATCTTTCTAGTCAAAGTATCAAGTTCAGTTGGTACAGAATCCATTTGTACACGAATTGTTGCACAAGCTTCATCTACCAAATCAATTGCTTTATCTGGTAAATAACGATCTGTAATATAACGATTAGACAAAGTAGCAGCTGCAACTATTGCTTGATCCTTAATAGTTACACCATGATGTATTTCAAATCTTTCTTTTAATCCCCTAAGTATTGTAATAGTATCCATAACAGTGGGTTCACTAACTTGAATTTTTTGAAAACGTCTTTCCAAAGCACCATCTTTTTCTATATATTTACGATACTCATTCAAAGTAGTAGCACCAACAACATGAATTTCACCTCTAGCAAGCATAGGTTTCAAAATATTTGAAACATCCATAGCATTATCACTACCAGTGCCAACAATCATATGAATCTCATCAATAAACATGATGATATCACCATTACTTTTCTTAACTTCGTCTAAAACTTTCTTTAGTCTTTCTTCAAATTCACCTCGATACTTAGCACCTGCTACTAAAGCTGCTAAATCAAGTTCCCATATAATTTTATTTTTTAAGCTTGTTGGAACATCTCCTTTTACAATTCTTAAAGCAAGTCCTTCAACTATTGCCGTTTTACCAACTCCAGGTTCTCCTATTAGAACTGGATTATTTTTTGTTTTTCTAGATAAAATACGAGTGATACTACGGATTTCTTCATCACGACCAATAACAGGATCTATCTTACCTTGTTTTACATCGTTTGTAATATCACGACCGTATTTTTCTAATACATTTTCATTTTCTTCTGATTGCGAATATCCATACATAATTATCACCTCTCCAAGATAATTATATAACAATAATTAGCACTTGTCAATAAAGAGTGCTAATTATTAATCCTAATTCGTAACACTTGACCAAGCATCAAGGAATTATCAACCATATGATTATCACGTTTTAGTATTTGAATATCAATATTATACTTCTTAGCTACCGAAAATAAAGTATCACCAGAAGATACAGTATAAGTAATAAACTTATCAAAATCATAAGAATCAAACCTAACTACTTGGTTAGGTTCTAAAAATAAATCGTATATATCATTGTACTCTAAAAGATAAGATACAGGAATTTTAAACTTAGAGGAAATAGAAGAAATGGTATCAAATTCCTTTGTTATATAACTTTTAATATTTGTATTATTAATCTTTAAAGATTGTCCAATAAATAATTTATCAGAACTTAGATCATTATCTTTAATAATTTCACTTGAGGAAATCCCAAAAGACTTTGCTATAGTATTTATATCATCACCAAGTTTAACTATATAATTAGTCACAACATCACCTCTTAAAAGCATATGCAAAAAAAAGAAAAATTATCAGAAATATCTAATAATTTTATTTTAAATACGATACCGCTAAAGTAGCCGCAATAGCTCCATCACTAGATGCTGTAACTAACTGACGAAGTTTTTTGCTTCTAACATCTCCCGCAACAAATATCCCAGAAACATTAGTTGTACAATCATCTGATTTTATATAACCTCCATCATCTAAGTTAATAATATTATTAAAAACTTTAGAACTCGGTTCATATCCAACTGCTACAAACACTCCAGAAACATTTATAGAAACTTCTTTATTATTAGTTTTATTAAGTAATAATACCGAACTTATTTTATCATCACCACGTATTTCTTTTACAACAGAATCAAAAATAAAAGAAACATTATCTTTTTTATTCAAAAGATCAATTAAGTACTTATCTCCTCTTAATTCATCTCTTCGATGAATCAAATAAACATGATTACAAATATTAGATAAATATAAAGCATCTTCTAAAGCTGTATTCCCACCACCTACAACACAAACATCCAGATTTTTATAAAAATTACCATCACAAGTAGCACAATAAGATAAACCTTTACCTAAAAATTTATCTTCTCCTATAACATCTAACCTTTTGTGTCTCAATCCTGATGCTATAATAATTGCTCGAGCTTGATACTTATTTTTATTTGTTATTACTTCCCTAGATTCTGTAATATTAACAACTCTCTCCATCTTAAATGAAACACCAAAATTTTGTGTTTGATTAAATATTGAAGTAGCTAGTTCATAACCTGAAATAGAACTAAAACCAGGATAATTTTCAACAGAGTTAGAGTTAATTATCTGTCCTCCATAACTAGCTTCGTCTAGTAACAAAACTTCTTTACCTGCTCTTTTAGCATATATCGCAGCTGTCATTCCTGCAATTCCTGCACCAACTATAATAATATCATACATTAAATATCTAAAAACTCCTTAACTTCTTCTATATTTCTATAACCTAAACTACTTTTTGTTACTTCACCATTTTCAAAAACAAGTAAAGCTGGTATTGACATAATTCCATATTTTCTAGAAATATTTTCCGCCTTATCTACATTTATTTTATAATAGAAATAATTATCATCACTTTCTGCCACTTCACTAATAACAGGTCCTAACATTCTACAAGGTCCACACCAATCAGCAAAAAAATCCACTAATACTTTTTTTTCACTATTAAGTACTTTATCAGTAAATTCTTCTTCTTTTATTTCTATAACTTCCATCAATATCATCTCCTTTTTTCTTATTATACCATAGTCAAACTACATATTTTTAGAATTCTACAATTTTTTTCATTTTTTTTAACTTTTTTATTGACAAAATATAACTTTTCGATTAGTATATGAACTACCAATTCGGTATTAGGCGAATTGGTCGCTAGTATCACACTAGCCAACCCCTTTTTATTCTTTTTTGGAGATTGCCCTCAGGGGGTGCAATCTCCTACTGAAATTAAAAGAAGACATTGCCGAATGCCTTCTTTTTTTGTATATATACTAATTATTTAAACTTTTTATTTCATCTTCCATTAAACCTGTAATTTCTGATATAAGTTTAATATCCATATTTTTTGATAACATATTCTTAGCTATCTCAATCTTTTCTTCCCTCTGACCTTCCTTAATTCCAGATTCTCTTAACTCTTTTTTAATAGAATTTTCTATTTTTCTATTATCTTCTTCTGCACTTATAAATTCTCTGAATT
>URHJ01000007.1 GCA_900547465.1 uncultured Mycoplasmatota bacterium
GATATTGGTACTGCTTTTTCTAACTTTATTCCACCACTTGTTGTATCATCAAGTACTAAAGATAAAGTTCCAGCTCTTAACACATTTGTTTTATCTGATATCTTCCTAATAGTTAACCATGCATATGAACAAGTAGCTAAAAAAACTAAAACTACTGCAATCGCAACAATCAACTCTTTATTACTCATAATTTTATCCTTCATAACATATCCTCCTATACTAATCTTACCATCAAAAAACAAAACAGTAAACAAAAAAACTTTACTTATGTAAAGTTAATTGCATTGTTTCATAATCATCTTGTTCCGTATTACTAGCATTAAAAGCCATTCCTAAAACAAAGACATAAGATAATATATAAACCCACATTAATAAGAATAATATGTTAGAAATACTTCCATAAAATATATTATAATTAGAAAAAGTTCCAGCATAAATAGAATAAATCTTAGTTGCCAAAATCCAACCAATAGTAGTTATAAAAGAACCAGTATTAGTATCAATTGCTCTAATTTTTCTATCAGGTGCTAAAGTATATAATGCTTTAATATTAAAGAAAATTAAAACTATTGTAACAGGATATTGTAATAATCTATAAATAGAATATGCAAAATTAACACCTGTAGTATTACTATATGAAGAAGTTATAATATTAAATATTAAATCACCAAACACGGGTACTATTAACAAAAACAAGAATAATAATACTAAAATAAATGTCATACCAATTGCTTTTAATCTTCTTCTTATAATATGATTATTTTCAACTTTATAAATTTCATTAGATGTAATAATCATAGAATGAGTACCATTAGATGCTAAAAGAAAAGCTGATATAAAAAACACTGCAATATTAAAAGTAATTCCCTTCCCTGATACAAAAGTTACTATATCTGCTGTTATTTCAAATGGTAATACCTTTTCTAATATCTCTATAACTTTAGTTGAAGAAACAGATAAATAACCGGCAATACTACCAACTAAAGCTAAAAGAGGTATTAAAGAAATAACAATAAAAAAAGCGAGTTGACCAGGTAGAATCCTCATCTCAGGTTTACTAATATATTTTATAACTTTTCTAATAAACCTCTTAACTCGCTCCATCATATTACTTCACCTACTATTTATAGTCTTCTTTATTTGCTATCATTTCTAAAGTAGCTTCATTAATAGCATCATCTAAAGTCTTTATTTCATCTAAAATCATACTATATCCAACACCAGCACCAAACTCATGTGGTAGCTTTTTCAATTCTTTAGCAAGTTTCTTAGTATAAGTTTGAATTTGTTTCTCACTATACCCAACTAAATAAATTAAGAACTCATTACCATCAGTACGTATAATTTCACTATTTTCTAACTGAGTATTAACAAGTTTACTTGCTGCATCAACTATTAACTTATCTCCTTCTTCATGTCCATAATTATCATTAACATACTTAACTTGATTTAAATCTATCATTACAATTGCTTGAGGGAATACTTTAGAATCTTCCCATTCTGGCATCTTAGCATTTAAATAATTACGATTCTTTAAAGAAGTTAACATATCTGTATACTTATGTCTATTAGTAATTTTAACTTTCTTAACAGCCCTTTTATGTTTCAATACAAAATATATAATTGAAAGAATTATTAATGGAACAAATATAATAATAAGAATTATTGTATATACTTGTTCAAAACTACTACCCTCTAAGAATGATTCACTTAAACTCTCTAAACCACTATTTCTATAATTATAATAACTATTAGTATTAATAGTATAATTAACTAAGTTATAAAATGCTTTATCACTATTCTTAATCATAAATTTATAATCATTCATCATCGTATCCATATATAAAATAGTATAATCTTTAAACTTAGAATTTTGATACTTATTATAAACATTACGATCAACAATAACTAATCTATCCCCTGCATTCTTAATTAGTTTATCAAGACTACCATAAGTCTTTATATTAGCCTTTCCATTATTATTTACATAATTATATAAAGCATCAGAAGATAACATCGCAACATCTTTATTTCTAATACTTTCAAATGAATTAATAATATAATTATCTTCTTGATGACCAAGTACTACATAATCTTCAATAAATGTAGAGATTGTAGCTTTATATTGATCAGAACTAATTCCATAATAATCAAAATAAATATCAACATCATTATTATCAACAGCCTTCTTTAATTCAGCAACACTAGAATATTTCTTATATTTAAATTCAATATCTGCTAGTCTACTTACTCTTTTCAAATACTCAGCTGCAATACCTGAAACTTTTCCATTTACTTTAGTTTCATATGGAATATTATCTACATAACCATAAACATAACTCTTAGAAGATAAAGCTGTCTTTTCTTTAGATGATAAATTATTTTTAGTTAAGTAATAATTGAAATAATCTTTATCATATTCATCAACAAACTTAGTTTCCTTCCATTTATTAAAGTACTTCTTAACTATATTATTTAACTCTTTATCATTTCCTAATGTTAAAACAATCTTATCAGTCATTTCTGTAAAATAATAATTAATAGAATAAGAACTATTATCAATTATTTTATCTAAATACATCATATTTGGCACAATAATCATATTAACATCATTATTATCAAGTGCTTTATATAACTCATCTATACTTTTGTACTTTTTATAAGATATATTAGTACCTGATTTTAAGTAATAACTAACTGTATCAGCATCATCTTCAAATACACCAAAAGTAATATCTTTCATATCTTTAATATAATTAATTCTTCTATATTCTTTACCAACTGCTACGTAATAATCTTCAAACAAGAATAAATCATTATCAGATAATTTACTATCCCCATCTAGAATACGAAAACGTAATCCATCAGTAGTTGTATCACTAGTTTTCAAATATGGTATTTCATTAAATTCTAGACCTATATTCTTTTTAAAATCATTAATAAAGTCATAAAATACCCCTTCTCCATCCATTCCATAAACAGGATAATCATTAATAACTTCTAAATCAAATGTTTTAGAACTATTATCTTGAACCCATCTTTTTTCTGTAACAGTTAAAGAAGTTTTTCTATCTTGATGATTATAATATCTATAAACAAATATAAAAGCAACTAATGCAATTATAATTGGTACAATAATAACTATTTTCTTTTTCATTAGCTCGCCGCCCTATCTTTAGTCCAAACAAAATCACTCTTAGTATTTTGTCTATAACCTATAATTGGAAAATCATTTCCTCCATTTTCTTTCTTTACAAAAACTTGGAAATCATAATATTTCTTTTGATCATCATCAAATTTTTCTAACACTTTTCCTCCAAGTGTTTTAGCAGTATCACTACCAACATCATCATTAACAGTAATAACTACATTAACTATTTTACCTTGTAAAAAGCATTCTACATCTTTAACAGTAGAATCTCCCTTTAAATTAGAGATAACCTCTTTTTTCTGATTATCAGTTACTTTAACTTCATCTATACCTTTAAGCCTATCTCCATAAAGTGCATTACTAGTTCCTGAAAAGAATATCCCTTTCACAACAAAACAAACAACTAATAAAGCAAGAAATACAATAACAGCCACAACTAAAATTTTATTCTCTTTTATATATTTTTTCATCTTACTCACATCCTAGTATCTTTATTATACACTATGTATTTTTCCTTTTCAATTATTATTTATTTAATTCACTAGTTAATATTTCATTAACTAACTTAGGATTAGCACTCCCCTTAGTTTCTTTCATAATTTGACCCATTAAGTACTTTATAGCACGATCCTTACCAGCTTTATAATCACTAACACTATCAGGATTATTAGAAATAACATTTAATACAATCTCTTCAAGTGCCCCAGTATCAGTAATATTAGAAATACCCACTTTTTTAATAATTTCTTCTATAGACAGTGAAGAAGTTAAAACTAACTCTAATATATCTTTTACATTCTTACTAGTAAGACTACCATCATTTACTTTAGAAACTAAATCTAAGAATTTATCTGATGTCAAAGTAGTATCTTCTATTTTCTTTTCTTCTTTATTTAAATAAAATGAGATATCACCAAGTAATAAGTTACCAGCAGTCTTAAAATCTAGACTAGTATCTAAAAATTCATTCAAATAATCACTAAGCATACGATTAGCAATAATCTTTTTAGCATGTTCCAAATCCATTCCTTTTTCTATGTATAGTTTAGTACGTTCATCTGCTGACATTGGTAACTTCTTAAGTGCTTCTTCTATCATTTCATCATCAATTACAACATATGGAATATCAGGTTCTGGAAAATAACGATAATCATTACCTGTTTCTTTAACACGCATTAAAACAGTATCTCCTAATTTATCATCATATCTACGTGTTTGTTCTGGAAATGACACACCTTCATCAAGTAACTTAGATTGTCTTTCAATCTCTTTATTAATTGCAAGGAAAACATTAGAAATAGAACCAATATTTTTAACCTCACACTTAGTACCAAGAGGATCATTAACACTTTTTCTAAGTGACACATTAGCATCACATCTCATAGATCCTTCTTCCATCTTACAATCAGAAATATCACTATAAAATAATAATTCACGTAACTTTTCTAAATAAAGTTTAGCTTCAATCGCAGATGTCATACATGGTTTTGTAACAATTTCAATTAAAGGTACACCAGCTCTATTAAAATCAAGTAAACTTACACTACCACGGTGAGCACTTTTACATGTATCTTCTTCAATATGAATTTCTTCTATTTCTATTTTTTTTGAAACACCATCAACTTCTATCTCTACGTATCCATCATAACCAATAGGAGTTCTAGCTTCAGTAATTTGATAATTTTTAGGATTATCAGGATAAAAATAATTTTTACGATCAAAATGTTGAAGTTTTCTAATATTACAATGTAATACATGACAAGCTCTAATACCAGTCATAATAACTTCTCTATTAAGTGTTGGTAAAGTACCAGGATAACCCAAATCAACAACATTAGTAAGACTATTTGCCATACTACCATAACCATTTTTAGAAGATGAGAAAATCTTAGTATTTGTCTTTAATTCAACATGCACTTCAGTTCCTATTGTAGGTATATAATTACTCATTATAATCACCTCCTGGATTCAAATCAAGGTTTAATTCTTTTTCTAAGAAACTAGCTAATTGATACATCTTAGCCTCATCAAAAGGAGCTCCAATTATTTGCATACCAATTGGTAAATGATCAAAAGAAAAACCTATAGGTAAATTCATGCCTGGAAGACCAGCCATATTAACTGGAATAGTTAAAATATCATCCATAAAAGCCTTAACTGCATCATCTAAATCAACACCAAGCGGATATGCTTTAGTAGTTGCCGTAGGACCAATAATTAAATCATATTTTTTAAATGTTTCTAAGAATGAATTTCTCATATCATCACGAATTGCTAGAGCTTTATTGTAATATGTAGTAGCATTATCACCACTAAGTAAATAACTACCTATCATAATTCTTCTTTTAACTTCATTACCAAAACCATATCTTCTAGTTTTTACATACATATCATTAATATCTTTACAATCTTCATAACGATAACCATAACGAATACCATCAAAACGAGCTAAATTACTACTAGCTTCACCCATTGCTATAATTTGATATAAGTAAACAGCTTGATCAATATATTTAATATCAACATAATCAATTTCACAATCATGACTCTTCAAAATATCAATAACTTTATCTAATTTTTCTCTTATTTCTTTATCTACTGCATCACTAACATAAAATTTAGGAATAGCTATTTTCATACCATTAATTTCTTTTCCAATTAATATAGTGAAATCTTCATCAGTCCTAACACTAGTCAAATCCATATCACTCTTACCACAAATAGTATTTAATAAAACAGCATTTTCATAAACATTTCTTGTCATTGGCCCTATTTGATCTAGACTAGAGGCAAAAGCAATTAAACCATAACGAGAAACTCTACCATATGTAGGTTTTAATCCAACTAAACCACAAAAACTAGATGGTTGTCTAATAGATCCTCCTGTATCTGATCCAAGTGCAAAAGGTGTCATTCTACTAGAAACAGCTGCTGCAGAACCACCTGATGAACCACCAGGAACTAATTTCTTATTCCAAGGATTTTTTGTTACACCAAAATATGATGTTTGCGTAGAAGACCCCATCGCAAACTCATCCATATTTGCTTTACCAATTATAATCATACCAGCATCATTAATCTTTTTAACAACATCAGCATCATAAATCGAAATAAAATCTTCAAGCATACGTGATGATGCAGTAGTTCTTATACCTTTTGTTACAATATTATCTTTAACCGCAATAGGAATACCATATAAAAGTGATGATTTATCCATACCTTCAAGTTCTTTTGCTCTTTTTAAAGCACTATCTTTACAAACTGTAACAAATGCATTTAAATCTTTATTTTCTTCTATTCTATCTAAACACTCCATAACTAAATCAGTAGGAGTAATTTCACCATCAACAAGAAGTTTATGTATCTCTTCTAATTTTAAGTCTAAATATTTAGTCATTAGAAATCACCACCGGAACTTCAATATAATTACCACTTTTTTCTGGAGCATTAACTATTGCTTCTTTTGGATTAAGCATCTCTCCAATAACATCATCTCTTAATAAAGCATTACCATTCCAAGGAGCTATTAAAAAGTCACTATCATTATCTGTAATATCTAAAATCTTATCAACTTGATTTAATAGTTCTTTTAATTTTACTTGATACACTTCTAGCTCTTCTTCACTAATTTCTATTCTAGCTAAATCAGCAACATGCAATACTTCTTCTTTTGTTAATTTATCCTGCATAATAAGCCTCCTCAATACTTGTTTATTATATCACACCTTTACAAAAAAAACGAGACTTTTACTTCTCGTTTCTATTCCTTAATTTGACTTGCTTCTACTCTAATTTTTCCAGCAAAAACTTTATCCATTGCTTCATTAGTAGAATTAACATCCATCCACATTCTTAAATCAAACTCAATTGTCTCATCTACATCAATAGAACCAGAATAAAGTTTTCTCTCACTAAGATCACTTAAACTTTTATTTCCTAAACTAACACCATTTCGAGATAAGTTATATCTAATAAACTTATCGTCCATACGCTGATAAGCACTATCAAGTGTAGCATCATCTATATATATATCAAATGTACTTGAAACATTACCTGTATTCTTTAAAGTAAAATGATATGGATCATAAGTATTTCCAACAGAATCTTCTACAGGAGTAGCATTTTCAATATCAATTTCCTTACCATCCTCTAAACTAAGCTCCAAATTACCAACAATAACATCATTACTAGTAGTACCATTTACAGAAAAAACAAGCCAAGCATAAGTACCACCAATTAATAATATAACAGTAACTAAAATAGCAATCACAATTTTTTGAGTTTTAACATTATTCTTATTCTTCATAGTATTCACCTATTATCATTATACTAATAATAATCATAAAAAGCAATTACTTAATTTTATTTATGAAATCATCTTCAGTCCAAATACTAACCCCTAATTTTTTAGCTTTTTCATACTTACTACCAGGTTTATCACCAATTATTACAACAGATGTTTTACTAGATACAGAAGAAACACATTTACCACCATATTGTTCGATTATTAAAGAAGCTTCATCTCTACTATAATTAGAAAGTGAACCAGTAAGAACAAATGTCTTACCTACAAATTCATCTCTTTCAATTGCTTCAGAACCAAGATACTCTATATTAACACCTATCTTAATTAATCTATTAATCTCTTCTAGGTTATCATTATCATGAAAGTACTCAAAAACACTCTTTGCTATAACTTCACCTATATCAGGTATTTGTACTAATTCATCAACACCTGCATTCATCAACCCATCAAGAGTTTTGTATCTTCTCGCAAGAACTTTCGCAGTTTTAGAACCAACATGTTTTATTCCAAGACCAAATATAAGTCTTTCCAAAGAATTATTTTTACTAGCATCTATCGCATCTAATAAATTCGCAACAGATTTATTACCATAACCTTCTAAAGTTATTAAATCTTTACGATGATTCTCTAACTTATAAATATCACTTATCTTAGAAATAAAACCAAAGTTAAAGAAATCTTCAATAATTCTTTCACCTAAACCATCAATATTCATCGCATCTCTTGAAGCAAAATGTATTAATCCTTCTATTTTTCGAGCTGGGCAATCCGAATTAGTACAAAAATAATCAACTTGTCCATCCATTTTAGAAAGTGCACCACCACACATAGGGCACTTATCAATCATAGAAAAATCAACTTCAAGTCCAGTTCTTCTTTCTTTTTTTGCTTCAACCACTTCAGGTATAACATCACCTGCTTTACGAATAGATACAATATCACCAATTTTTAAATCTTTACCAATTACATAATCTTCATTATGAAGAGTTGCTCTTTTAACAGTAGATCCCGCAACAATAACAGGTTCAAGAACTGCATTAGGAGTAATTTGTCCAGTTCTACCAACAGTAAAGATAATATCAGTTAATTTTGTTAAAACTTCTTCAGCAGGAAATTTATAAGCTGTTGCCCATTTAGGATATCTAGCTGTAAAACCTAACTTTTTTTGATCATCTAAATTATTTACTTTAATAACAATACCATCAATATCATATGGTAAATCATCTCTTTGTTCATGTTTTTCTTCAATAAAAGAAATTACATCACTGACATTATCAACAAGTCTATTATTTGGATTAGTCTTAAAACCTAATTTTTTCATATATTCTATTGCTTCAGCATGTGTTTTTATACCAAAGTCCTCTGGATTAGGTAAATGATAAATAAATGTATCAAGCTTTCTTTTAGCCGCAATTTTAGAATCAAGTTGTCTAATTGATCCAGCTGCGGCATTACGACAGTTTTGAAGAAGTGGTTGATTATTTCTTTTTCTCTCTTCATTTATAGAAGCTAACGTCTTCTTATTCATAAAAATCTCCCCACGAACTTCTATATCAACTTCTTCAGTCAACTTAAGTGGAATTGATTTTATAGTCATTGCATTATGAGTAATATCCTCTCCTGTCGTACCATCACCTCTAGTAGCCGCTCTCACAAATTTTCCCTTTTCATAAAGCAAAGATACAGAAAGCCCATCTATCTTTAACTCACACATATAATGAGGATTAATTCCAGCATTTTTTATTCTCTCATCGAAAGCAAAAATTTCACTTTCAGAAAAAACATCACTAAGAGACATCATCGGAATTTTATGCTGAACTTTCAAAAATTCATCAATTACTTTTCCACCAGCATGCTGAGTTGGAGAATCACTTCTAACAAGTTCAGGATGTTCTTCCTCCAAATCAAACAGCTCTCTTAAATATTTATCATATTCTTGATCAGTAATCGTTGGATTATCCAAAGTATGATAATTATAATCAGCTTCATTAATAATCTTTATTAACTCATCAATTCTCTTTTCTACCATTTATATCACCAATATTATTATACCAAATATAATAAAAAAAAACGACTATTTCTAGTCATTTATTTTACCTCTAATGATGATGTAATCTTATCAATATTAGCATTACACTTAGATTTAACTTCTTGTGAAAAAGAACCAGATTGATTAATAATTTCAACGCTATACAACTTATTATCATCTAAAAAAGCATAATAACTAAAGATAGGACCAGCATTTTTAGTATAAAAATACTTCCATTTCTTTAAATGAATATTTTTAGTTTTTATACCTGTAGTAATAAAACCATTTTCTTTCATTTCTTTTTCTTTATTTTTAAGATAATTATTATCCTTTGAAGTAACATTTAAACAAACACTACCACATGTTTTTTTATCATAATAAACACGATAAGAAACATCACAATTAGAATCATCAAACTTCTCCATACCAAGAACTTTACTATATCTTAATCCATTTATATTCTCTTTATCCGTTTTATTTTTAAGAAAAAATAAATAAGAAACAGCTAAAGCTAAAACAACAATGAAAAATATAATAATAATCTTTCTCGTATTAGATAGTTGAAAAGAATAACTAAAATACTTATTTCTCATAGTATCACCTATCTTTTTCTTTACCAATAAACTCTAATAATCTTATAAAGATATTAATAAAATCCAAATATAGTTGAAAAGCACCATATACTGCAGCATTATCCTCATCCATAGAATTAACTAAGTATTTAATTGTATTCATATCATAAATAACGTATCCCATAAATACTACAAGCATTATAATTGATAAGAAAGTATCTAATTGACTACTTTTAAATATAAATAAATTAAGTACTGAAATAATTAATCCCGCAATTAAAGTAACAAAAAGAATAGTAGACATCTTTGTTACATCTCTTTTAGTTACATATCCATATAAAGCAAGTAATCCAAATATTAATGAAGTAACAAGAAATACAAAAATTACGGATGAAACTTCATAAACATAGAAAATTGAACCAAATGTAACTCCCGTAATAAGAGAATAAACAATATAACATATTTTTGCAACAATAGGATTCATAGTCCTAATCTTAAATCCCATAACCAAAGCAATTACTAATTCTATTATAACAATAGGAATTATACCAATAGATAAAACTTGATATAACAATGTTTGATTTAAGGATAAACAATATCCCGATACAAAAGTAATCATAAGCCCAATAAAAAGCCATGAAAATACTTTTGAATAAATTCGATTTTCCAAATTATCACCTCTCTATTATATTTTAACACTATTATTTTATTTCCACAAATCGTTTTTATACTCGCCAGATTTAACTAATTCTGCTAAAGCTTTTTTTACATCATGAACATCTTCTTTATAAGTTACTCCATGCCAATTAGCACTAGTTTTAATAACTTTTACTTTAGAAAAACCATCTTCAATAGATTGAAATAATACATCTGGTATTAAAAATTCACAAGTATCAATATCAGATTTATGATTCTCTAAGTACTTAGAGAAAATATCCTCTATATAATCAAAAATACTTGGTGTAAATAATAACATATTCATAGAAACAACTGTATCTTCACTAACTTCGAAACTATCATCTCCATTAAGTGGTGATGCAATTATCTTACCATTAACTCTTTCAACATTACTCTCAGTAAGTTTTAATAAATGATCATTTTCTACTTCACAAATACCACGTTTTACAGCACCCACATCAGTAATTGTATTTTTAACAATATAAGCAATCATACCATATTGAACAGGAGTAGTATCTTTTTCACCCTTTAAAAATTCACTAGCCTTAAAATAAGCATCTCTACCATAGAAATCATCTGCATTTATAATTGCGAATGGTTCATTAACTTTATCTCTACAACACAAAATCGCATGAGCAGTACCTAAAGGCTTTTTCCTTGAATCAGGAATACTATACCCATCAGGAATATTATTATTTTCTTGAAAACAATATTCAACTTTAATATGTGGTTCAACTCTTTTTCCAATAGTTTCTTTAAAAAGTTCAAAATTCTCTCTCTTAATTAAGAAAACTATTTTTGTAAATCCAGCCTTAATAGCATCAAAAACTGAATAATCAATTATAAATTCTCCATTAGGACCCATTGGTTCAACCTGTTTAAGTCCTCCAAAGCGAGATCCCATTCCCGCCGCTAAAACAATTAATGTAATATCTTTATTCATAATTTCCTCCTAAACCTTTGACAACTTTTTATGATTTTTCATTAATTTCTTTATTCCATGAGGGTGTTTAAAAGCAACACTCACTAACGTATTAGTAACCTCAACTACTCTACCAGTTCCAAATGTTTCATGATAAACATAATCCCCTACTTGATAATCGACTTCTTCATCTCTAAACATATTAGAAGTATCAATTTTAACTTCTTGTTTTATTTTTTCATTATCCACATTACTTTCTAACAATGAGGAAGAAATTTCTCCAATAAATCTACTAACTGGATTAATTTGATCTTTACCAAATAAAGTTCTTCTTTTAGCGTTAACTAAATGTAAAACCTTTTTAGCACGAGTTATCGCAACATAACAAAGGCGTCTTTCTTCTTCAAGTTCAGAGTTCTCCATTAAAGAATTCATATGAGGAAAGATCCCCTCTTCCATCCCAACTACAAATACATAAGGAAACTCTAATCCCTTAACAGAATGGACAGTCATTAAACTAATTCTATTCATATCATCTTTATATTCTTCTACATCACTAATCAAACTAATCTCAAGTAAGAAATCTTCTAAAGACACTAGACCTTCTCTCTCTTCAAAAGATTTAGTAATAGATTTAAATTCCTCTAAGTTTTCTAATCTAACTTCAGCCTCAAGTGATTTTTCAGCCTCAAGCTCCTGTCTCATTAAAGAAGCATCTAATACTTTATCAATCAACTCAGTCAGAGTCAAATCATCTTTAATTGCTCTAAGTTTTTCTATAATTTCTTTAAAAGCAAGTTCCTTTCCAGAATCAATAACATCGTAAATACTTTTATCTTCATTATCAGCCTTAATAGTTAAATTTTCAATTGTCTTTAATCCAATTCCCCTCTTAGGTGTATTTATAACTCTAAGTAAACTAACATTATCTTTCGGATTATGTATTAATCTTAAATATGCGATTAAATCCTTAATTTCTTTTCTACTATAGAAATAAAAACTACCAACTACTCTATAAGGAAGATTTTCTTTAAGCATCTCTTCTTCTAAAATACGAGATTGAGCATTAGTACGATAAAGTACCGCTATATCTTGATATGAAGCACCACGAACAATAAATTCTTTTACTTTTCTTATTACATACTGAGCTTCGTCTCTTTCATTGTATGCTCGGTAATATTTTATTTTTTCACCCTCACCATTCGCAGTCCATAAGTTTTTATCTTTTCTTGCCTTATTATTTTTTATAACTTCATTAGCGGCATTTAAAATAGTTTGAGTTGAACGATAATTTTGTTCTAGTAAAATGGACTTAGCATCAGGATAATCTTTTTCAAAGTTCAAGATATTTTTATAGTTAGCCCCTCTAAAACTATAAATACTTTGAGAATCATCACCAACACACGTAATAGTTCTATATTTAGAACTAATAAGTTTAGTTAAAATATATTGAGCCTCATTTGTATCTTGGTACTCATCAACTAAAACATACTTAAATCTATCTTGATATCTATTTAAAATATCAGTATTTTCCCTAAATAAACGTATTGGTAAAAGTAACAAATCATCAAAGTCAACTGAATTATTTTTTCTAAGCTTTTCCTCATATTTTTCATATACTTTTAATACTATTTTTTCATAATCACTTACTGCATATTTTTCATAATCGCTAGGCATAATCATTTCGTTCTTACAACTACTAATTTTATTTCTAATTGCTCTCGGATTATAAACCTTAGGATCAAATCCCATATCTTTTATAATTTTCTTAACTACTGTTAAGGAATCATCACTATCCATAATTACAAAATTAGAAGAATAACCAAGTACATCACAATTTTCTCTTAATAGTCTTAACCCAAAACTATGAAATGTAGAAACTTGAATATTTTTAGATAAGTCCCCAATTAATAAATTAAGTCTCTCTTTCATTTCCTTAGCTGCTTTGTTTGTAAATGTAATAGCCAATATATTATATGGACTAACATCCATCTCTTCTATTAAAAAAGCAACTTTAGTAGTTAATACCTTAGTTTTTCCACTTCCAGCACCTGCTAGTATTAAAAGAGGACCTGAATTATATAAAACAGCCTCCTTCTGGGGTTCATTTAAATTACTGATATCCATTCTCATCTTTCCTTTCAAATATTTCTTTTAACTCTGGTCTTTCCTCACCTAATGTATTAAGCCTCTGCAATCTATCTATTATACTTAATACCATTTTGTCATTACGATCAATAGAAGAAATAGAATCCAGATGATCTAACTCTCTTAACATATAACGTAACAAAATAAATTCAAATTTATAAAGAAAAATATCTAAATCAGGATAATTATCAAATACAAATGCATATACACTGTCCAAATAAAGAAGTAAATTATAATCTTTTTCTAATGAAAAGCTTGATGTCAATGAATCAGATTTCTTATATGTATAATGATATAAGGGTAAGCCAATTCTAACAAATGTATTTGCCTTTTTTACAACTTCAAGCACAAATAATGTATCTTCATTTTTATTATATTTCTCATCAAATTGCAAATCTTCTAACAATTCCTTTTTATACAATTTATCCCAAATAGTTCCACTCATACCTCTACCTAAAAAATCAATAGTAACTTCTTTATTATTTGAGAAAATCATCTCCTGATCTTGACAATATAAAACCTTTTCATCATTAATTATAGTTCCACATTGTACAAAGTCAACATTATATTTTTTTATTCCTCTAACAAGCTCTTCTATATAATTTGGCTCAACATAGTCATCAGCATCTACAAAAGATATATACCTTCCACTTGCTTCCTTAATTCCAATATTTCTCGCAGATGATACACCTGAATTTTCTTGATTTATAATCCTAATTCTTGAATCATTTTCAATATATTTATTACAAATATCTAAACTTTTATCAGTCGAACCATCATTTATCAAAATTATTTCTACATTTGAATATGATTGACTGCATACAGTATTAAGACAACGTTCTAAATATTTTTCTTTATTATAAACAGGAATAATAATTGAAACTAATTCATCTTGAAGATTGCATTCATATAAATTTTTCAATCTCTTTACTATATTTAAATAGTATTGATAAAGGTATGAATAATCATCATCAAAACCATCAGAAATCATAAAAGGTTTAATTTTACCTATATAATGAATAATTTTATTTTCAGGAGTATTTTCTAAAAAATACCCAACCCCTCTTCTATTAATTGGACATTTAAAAACTCCATCAAAGTAGGAAACATATACTTCACTAATTTCTCTTACCATATTATACCCATAATCAAGTGGTGTTATTTTATCTAAAAAATATTCATTAATAATATCTTGATCACTAATCTTTCTATTTTCCTTTGAAGCTTCAATAGCTCTTTCTTTTAATTCTTTAAAATCATCTATATTAGGCTCTAAAACCATAACTCCGGAATTAAATTTTGTCATATTAAAAGGTAAATCCCTAGGACAAGATAAATGAGGATAATTAAACAAATTATCAATATTTTCTAAAATCAATAAATCTGAATCTAAATATACTATTTTTTCAAATTCAACCAAAGAGAAAATATTTAATTTATCAAATGTATTCTTTAAATATCCTTTATTATAACCATAGTTGCCATAACGTTCAGAATTACTATTTTCAGAATACTTAATATTTTTCATTTCTTTGTACATAATACCAAAATATGTCAAAATATTTCTAGTTTTTGAACTTATATTTTCATTTATTATACAAAGAAGAGGATAATTTGATTTAATTCTTTGTAAATTTTCATTTAATACTAATACACCATCTAAATAATTATCTGTAGATAACACACAAACATAAGATTTCATTACACATCTATCCTTTCATCTGTTTTCCTGCATCGTACACATATACGACTGAACATTGCCAACATCATACATAGTACCATCAACTATATAAGCATAGGCACCATTTTTTTCACTCACTTCATCGATTGCTGATGTTAACTGGTATTCACCGTTTTCAACTTTTTTATTTTTGATATTTTTATTTAGAACCGTAAATATTTCAGGAGTTAAAATATATTGTCCAAATACAGCGTAATATTCTTTTCTACCATTTTTCTTAACATAATACTTATTTTTTGCTTCACTAGTACTAGGTTTTTCAACAATTTTATCAAGCTTAAAAGAAACAGAATCTGAATTTTCCAATTCTCCAACAAGTATACCATATTTATCAACATCGCATAACTTAGTCTTACAAACAGAAATAGTCATTTCATTAGTTTTATAAAATTGATTTATTAACTGTTGTAAGCATGACAAATTAACATTAGATCTGCATATTTGGTCACCAAGTACCAAAATAAATGGTTCGTTATCAACAAAATCTTCGCATAGTGAAACTGCATGACCCAAACCTAACTTTTCATCTTGATAAATATAAGTAATCATTTTAGAAATTCTTTGAATTTTCTCTTCATAACTTTTATTTAAATAATTTAATTTATCAGTTTTCTCATAATCAGAAAAGAAATTATCAAAAATCTCTTGATTCTCACGATCAATAATTAACGCAACACTTCTCACACCTGCATCATATAATTCTTCTAATATAATCATAAACGTAGGTTTTAAAATATCATGATCTAAAACAGGTAAAAAAGCTTTTGGAATGCTCTTAGTAAAGGGATACATTCTACTTCCAAAACCGGCAAGTGGAATTACAGCCTTATTTATAAAAGAATTTTTCTTAATAATAAGAGAATATGTAGTACACCCGTATTTATTTTCAAGGTATTCTTTTAACTCTTTTTGAGAATCAACACCATCAACTATAAATTGTACAGATCCATTACCACCAGAACCTACTCCTTTACCACCATATGATATCTTCTTAACAAATTCATCGTCTAAAATTTCATGTAATCGTAATGCTTCTAGTTCAGAACAAATTGGAATCAAAGATTCATCGAACTTTTTTTGTGCATAATTCATTAAAGCTCCAATTTCAAAAGCATCTCCATTTCGAAATAACTTAATAGCTCTTTTTACAATTTTTTTATTTTCAATACCGAGGTAATTCATTGCATTAACTTCCAAATCATTTTTTGGAAATGGAAAACAAGAATTCAATTTATTTAATATTTCACGTGTGTCTTTAGAACAATTCAAATCAGCAAATACAAAGTATAAATCAGAGCCTACCTCTAAAGGAGAAACAAACAAATCATTACCATCAAATTCCAAAAGTGAAACCTGTCTATTATAAGCACAAATTTGATCAATTTTCCCACATTTAGAACAATGTCTCTCTCCTCTATAAGCAAAATCCATTTCATCATCAACAGAAAAACCTAAATGATAAAGTTTATTAAATGCCCTAACAATTAAAACACATATAGCAGCTGAAGATGACAAACCTTTCTTTTCAGGTAATGTCTTTTTAGTAATAGTAACTTCAATTCCACCAACAGGAAATCTCTTCAAAATCTCATATGTAGTACCACAAATATAAGAATAATAAGAATTTTTTTCTACTTCTTTTTCTAAAACATTCAAATCCATTTCACAACTAAATTGCTTATCTCCATCATATATAGAAAAGTTATCACATTTTTTTACTGTTGCATAAATTCCTTCCTGCAATAAAGCAGTAATTGCATAACCTTTTTCAATTTTTTTATTTTTTAATCTGTATTCCCCTGCCCAATCACTATGTTCTCCAAATATACATAATCTTCCAGGTACAAAAATTTTTATATTATCATTTTTCATGTCCTTACTCCTATGTTCAATATACCTAACACAATTATATCATAGGTATATAAAAATAAAAACAAAAAGAGACGATAAACGTCTCTAAATACTACGATACAAATTTAATAATTCTTCCAATTTTGGTTGTTCAACATCTTCCTCTTTTACACTACTAGATATTGGCTCAGAAAATACTATTTTAGGTTCACTCACAACATTATTATCGTACTTTTCGCTTGAACTACCTTTAAGTAAATTTAAAACTGTTTTATAGTCATCAAGTGTCAACATACTATCATACTGTTTCAATAATTCTTGGTCTCTTTTTTGATTTTGATATAGTTTTTCTTGTTGTTCTTTTTCTCTTAAAACACTTTGATATTGTTGTTCTAAAATATTATTTTGTTGTTCATAAAAATCAATTAAATCAACTGAAGACGTATTCTTTTTAACTAAAGAACCTTGTATAACATCAGGAACACTAATAGATGTAATACTATCAGGAAGTTTTTTCTTATAACGAATTACTTTGCGAATACGAACAGGTACTTTTTCATGTGATTTTTGTTTGTTACGAATAATCTTATAAATAATCAAGAAAATAACCCAAACAATAAATACTGTACTACTAAGTCCAATAAGTGCCAAAGCATCATGATTACCATAAACAGAACTTTGATCAAAAACATTTAAACTATCTTTAGTAACTATATTTAAAATAAGAATTAATAGATAATGTATAATACAATAAATAAATGTATTAAGAAACTTCAATAATTTATCTTCTTTAAAATTAAACATCGTAACCCATAAAATTATATTTGTAGCAATTATAGCAGCTAAATATATAGCTAAATTAGGAAAGTACACTACTATGAAGAAATTATTCATCATATAATCAAACATATCTTTAAGAGAAGATGAATAAATTCCCATAAGAGAAACTATTAAAACAACATAAACTGTTAAATAGAATTTCTTACTACTTTTAGCATTCCTCTTAGTAGTAGTTAAAAACAAGAATGCCATGAATAAAAGTAAAACTATAGATGCTATACAAATACCTGAAGATGATGATACATCGACAAGAACTTTTAATTTTTCTGAAAATGACAATTGTTCCATCATCTTCAACCCCCTTTAATTAATTATTCTACTGATTCTAATTCACCAATATAAATTGTTTGTGTAGTACTATCATTATTAGTACAAGTTACTAAAGTAAGCGATGTGCGCTTAGAATTTCTATAAATAGAAATTGTACCAGTTTTAGCAGCCTTATAAATATTTACAAACTTATAAGTATAAGTTTTATTATTAAATTTAACTTTAGCTTCATCTCCTACTGATAATTTATATAAATCATTAAAAAATGAATTCCATGCATTACCAGAATGACCTGCAATAATTAAATTACCCTTAGAAACATTAGGATAATCTGCTTCCTTAACAAGCAATAAATTTTTATCTACATCATTTAAACTGGACTCTTTTTTATAAAAGCCTTTATTAAAGTTAATCTTGGGTATCTCTAAATATCCAATATATTGGTTATCTGAGACATTAGGAATCTCTGAATCTCCATTATTAATATTCTCTTCGTCTTCCTTAGTAGCCATATCTTTACCACTACTATAAAAGACATTACTCATATAATCATAAACCATCACTTTTTTTGATTGAACATAATTATAAGAAAGAAAGAATCCTCCGACGATAATTATTATTGTACCAATTGCTGCTACAACACTGGGAGAGATTCTTTTTTTAGTTTTTTTATTTACTTTATTATCTTGCTTTTTCGTTATTTTTATAAACATATAGAACACCTGATGAGACAATAACGATTCCTAATAAATAGAATAATGTAGAACTTGATCCTGTATTAGGAACATCAACAGAACATTCATCATCATCTTTACCACCATTATCGCAAGTTTTTGGAACATTCTTAATTGTGATTTGTGCAGTTAAATGATTAGCGTCAACAACGAAGGTTTGTGTTTCTTCAGTTAAGAAATAACCATCAGGTGCAGAAACCTCTTCAATTGTATAAGTACCATACTCTAAATCTTTTAATGTATAAGCACTAGTAGTAGAAGTAAATCTAGCAACTTCTTCACCAGCTTCATTAGTAACAAGAATTTCAGCCCCTGCTATCATCTTTCCAGTTACACTATCAACCTTAGCAATAGTTACAACAGAACTTTCTGGTTGATTTTCAACAGTAACATCAACAGTAGGATTATCATCACTAATAGTAAATGTAACAGGCTCAGAATTCAATTTATAACCTGCAGGTGCTTGAGTTTCAGTAACTGTATAAGTACCATTAGTCAAACCATTTATTTCATAACCATTAACAGTAGAAGTAAATGTCTCAATAACATTACCATTAGAATCTTTAACAACCAAAGTTGCTCCTGCAATATTATTACCAGTTGTAGCATCAACTTTGTTGATAACAACACCTGTTTTCTTATGTTCATTTTCAACAGTTACAGATACATCAGAACCATTCTCTACTACTTGGAATGATACAGGTTCAGAATTTAATTCATATCCAGCTGGAGCTTGAGTTTCAACAACTGTATAACTACCTGCAGCTAAATCTGTAAACTTATTTCCTGAAGTAGAAGATGTAAATGTTTTAACAACATTTCCACTAGCATTTTTAATAACTAAAGTTGCTCCTGAAATAGTTTTTCCAGTTGATTTATCTACCTTTTTAATAGTAACTGGTGGAATTGTCTTCTTAGGAGGTTTCTTAGTCTTAGGTCTAGTAGCAGTTAGCTTAATTGTATCTGAAACATTCTTCGTAACAGGATATAAACGAACAACAGGTTGTACAGAACCATTAGTAGGAACATACTTATAAGCCTTTTGAATCTTACTTGATGCAGTAATTTTTACCTTTGCTTTAACAGTCTTTCCTTCTCCTACACTACTAACAGGAATTTTAATTAAAAATTTATCATTTGCACCAAAAGATTTTTTCTTTGCACCACCTACACCAGTGATAATTGTACCAGTAGGTGCAGAAACTATAGAAACATTATAGCCTCCAGTAACATTCTTAGCATTAGCATCAATTGGTTTTGAAACATAATACTTAGAATCATCTGATAAACTCATCTTAGTACTACTTACTTTAGCATTTAAAGATGGAGATGAATATCCCTTATTCTTAGCTGTTTTAGCACCAGATACTAACTTCTTAACGTATTTTCTAAGACCATACTTATCAGAACCAGTCTTTACTGAACTAGGTAAATTTGATGAACCTGTAGTATCATCTAAATACCACCATACAGCAAGTTGAGTAATATAGTAATCTTTCTTACTATCACCAGTAAAGTGTTTATTTGGATAACCATTCTCTAATATATAAGCAACACCAGCATTCATAGTACCGCTTAATTTTGCAGTAACATTACTTGCTTTGTATTTGTGCTTATCTAAACAATAAACATAAGTACCATTTGTTTGTTTTTTGATATAAAACTTAATACCAGCAACATATCCATCTAAAGCTGTAGCTTTAGCTAATTTAATGGAACTTGCCTCTGCATTAACTGCTTGTGCATCTAATACAAGAAACATCGCAGCCATAATAATTGTAAAAAATATTTTACTTAATTTTGAAATAGATTTTTTCATATTTCTTCCCCCTTCAAATTTGTGGCTATATTATACCACATAATCTAAATTTTTGCAATACTTTTTGAAACACTACCCTCAAGTTCGATTACATATTATAAACCATAACTCCAATTTTTGCAAGTAAAATCAAATAAAATAGTCATTTTTCAAAGTACAATATATAGTTTAGCAAAATAATTAACATAATTCAATAGATGAACCAAAGTGAAAATAAATCATATAATACTGTATCGAAAGGAGATTATATGAAAAAATTTATTATTTATTTAATATCTGGTATTATTATTTTATTATTAGCTAGCCTAGTTTTATTTGATTTTAATACTAATAAAAAAGTAGAGAAAAAGTTAAAAAAGGTTACCGTTGCTGAAGTTGCTCATACAATATTTTATGCCCCACAGTATGTAGCAATCGAAAAAGGATATTTCAAAGATTATGGTATTGATATAGATCTAACTCTTACTGCTGGAGCTGATAAAGTAACCGCTGCTGTTTTATCAAAAGATGCAGATATAGGTTTCTGTGGTAGTGAAGCTACAATCTATGTCTATAATGGTGGTGAAAAAGATTATCTAAAAACTTTTGCACAATTAACTCAAAAAGATGGAACATTCCTAGTATCAAGAAAAGAATACAAAAACTTCAAACTAGATGATTTGAAAGGACAAACTATAATTGGTGGTAGAGCTGGAGGAATGCCTGAAATGACATTTGAATATGCTCTAAAACAAAATGGAATTGATCCTAAAAAGGATGTAAGCATAGATACATCTGTAGCTTTCCCAGCTATGAGTGGTGCATTCATAGGAGGACAAGGTGACTTTGTCACTCTATTTGAACCAAATGCAACAGAAATAGAACAAGAAGGATACGGACATGTAGTCGCAAGTGTTGGACAACTAGGTGGTGTAGTTCCATATACATCATATTCAGCAAGAAAAAGTTATATTAATAACAACAAAGAAACAATCAAAAACTTTGAAAAAGCTATTCAAAAAGGTCTAAATTATGTAAAAAATCACTCTGATAAAGAAGTTGCACAAACTATATTAAAACAATTCCCCGACACATCATTAAATGATTTAGAAAGTGCAGTTAAAAGATATAGAGAAATAGAAGCATGGCCAGAAACAACTAAATTCAATAAAGAATCATTTGATCACTTACAAGATATAATGATTGATAATGGTGTCCTACAAGAAAAAGTTTCATATGATAAATTAATGTATCAAACTAATAATAAATAATGTACTTATAGACAAGTAGATAAAATTTCATCTATTTGTCTTTTTACTTTACAAGTTAACCACTTCATACCGCACAAAAAAAGTCAATTTATAGTTGACTCTTTCTAACGTATTAATTTACTACAACTAATTTTTAAGATTATTATCCTTTACATACTTTAAGACCTTAGTAAATACAGGAGCATCTTTATAAATAGATTTATCCCACTCATACCATATATCAAAGGCAGTAGTTACACCATCTTTTACCATCTCTTGAACTTTATCACTTTTAAATACTACATTATTTTGTTGTTCCGTAAGAGGATGGTGACATCCCATATCTTGATATACCTTAGCTTGTATATCAGCTTCTAATTTATCACAATAATGAGCAAATTTAGCTTCATTTGTTTCTCTTTTATCAAATTCAAAAATCGAATCAATAATGTTATCTTTATTTGATAAATTTCCAAGTACTTCAATTATTGCTTTATGTTCTATTTCCTGTTTTTGTTCCGGTGTTATATTATCAAACGGAGTAATATCTCCAATTTTTATTTCACCAATCTCATGAACACATAAGGTAGAAATTACTTTATCTAAATCAACATCAAATCCAAATTGAGATTTTAATGCAATAGCTAGAGCAATAGTTCCTACACAATGTTCCGATATTCTTTCAACTCTATCATTTGAAACATTCCAATGTGTTGAATCCCAACCACTTCTTACTTTTTGTTTTAAAACTCTATTCAAATAATAAAATCTAAATATTTCTATATTTTTTTCATTTTTACCAATTCTATCAAAAACACCCTGTTCATTTGCTAATTTATAAACTATATCATAATCATTTATATCAAATTCTCCATTATCAAATTTATAAAAGAATGATACTAATTCATTTTCTAACCTAACGCATTCATGAGCAAAATGTCCTTCTAATGTTTTTGCCCAATAATAATCATATACTTCATATGCATATTTATGATCCCTATTAAAAATTTCTTCCATTTCATCTCTATTGTAAGCATAAATTTTACTTAATAAAATAGTTCTAATAACTTTTGAAAGATCATCTGTAATATTATACTCCGAATTAATTGCAGTAGCTAAAATTATAGCACCATAAATACGATCCGCTATACTTTCATTTATATCAACTATATATTTAAGGTTATTTGCCAACATATAAAAATCAATTGCATTTTCTATTTTTTTCTTTTCATTATAAATCATAACTTCACCTCATTTATATTGATCATTATACATGAAATACTTAGTAAACGCAATCTATCTAGTTCATAAATTTCTTTATTTAATATACTTGTCCTGCAGTAGTCAGACTGCATATATTTGTCATATTCTTCATTATATAATAAGTTTACTTGCACCTTGATTAATCAAATATAAATATTCTTGATATTCTCAATAAAATCACCAAAAAAACACTATTTTGAATCTTTTAAAAGCACAGATGGATCTACACCTAATCCCCTAGCTACCTTTTCAATTGTATCTATTGTTACTTTTCTACCATCTCTTTCTATATCACCAATATAATTAGTACTTAAATCAGATAATTCAGCTAATTTTTCCTGAGATAATTTTAACTTTTTTCTATAAAACTTTACATTATTTTTAAATATCATTCTTAATTTCATACTATACTCCTAATTTCTATTAATCACTACTTTTGTAGTATTTGATAATATTTATTGTCTTTCAATAAATCCTTATGCTTACCTCTTCCAACTAATTTACCATGATTTATAACAATTACATCATCTGCCATTTTCATTAAAGCTGGTTTATGAGTAATCATTAAAATAGTATGATCACGTTTTAAATCCTTTAAAATATTCATAACATGCTTTGATGTATTTATATCAAGAGAAGATGTAACCTCATCAAAAAGTAATACCTCTGATTTAGAAAGCAAAGTTCTAGCAAGCGCAATCAATTGCTTTTGTCCATTAGAAATATTCTCAGCATCAGCAACTAACTTTGTATTATACCCATCTTTTAAACTCATAATATAATCATGAATTCCAACTCTCTTACAGGCTTCTATTTGATGTTCATGATTTGAATCAACTAAATTAAGATTCTCTCTAATACTCATATCAAATATAAAAGGCTTTTGAGTAACTATCGAAACATTACTAGAATATACTTCTTTAGTATAATTATAAATACTATCATCATCCAACAAGATTGTACCCTTATTAGCTTTATATAATCTTAATAATAATCTAAAAATAGTAGACTTCCCACTACCACTCTTTCCAACTATTGCAGTAAAAGATTGTGGGGGTATCTCAAAACTAACATTTTTTAGTATTTCTTGCTTCTCATACATAAATGAAACATTTTTAAATTCTACTTTTCCTTTTATATAATCATTATTATTGTCTCCAAAATCAAGCATATTTTTAGTTTTATAATTTAATAATTTATATACCCTACCCAATCTAATTGAATTAGCAGAAAACTCATCCAATTTATCACTTAACTTTGTAAATTCATTTTGAATATTTTCATAATAACCAATTACCAAAACCAATATTGAAACATCATAACTTCCATTTAAAATTAGAAAAGCCAAAATAAAATAAATTCCAATTTTTCCAAATCCTAAAATAGTTGGTACAAGTACATAAAAATTATCATTATATTTTCTAGTTTTAAAATAGTTTCTTCTCCATACTTTTTTATATTTCTCTAAATAATTATTTAAACTTTCCTCCATATTAAAAGCCTTAATTTCTCTATCTCCATCTAAAATTTGTCCCATTAAAGACGAAATATCATCTTGATGTTTTCTTTGAAATGATAAATAGTAATCCCTTTTTTTTATATTAAATCCAAGTGCATAAATAGCAATTAAATTCAAAACCAAAGCTAATAATCCGATATAAACATTTACACTAAACAAAATTATTAAAGCAATAATTATATTTAATAATCCTCCTATTGAGTCAAAAATTCGATCTGGAATTTTCATTAAATTACCAACATCATTAAATGCAGTATCAACAATATAAGATGTTGAAATTGTTTTAGTAAAATCCTCATCATACAAGGTAACTTTATTAAGTATTAGTTTCTGTAATTTATTATGAGTAAATATAGAGTTGTTTTTATAGGCAACATAATTGTAATGATGAAATAAAACATATACCAAACTAACCAACAAAAAGATAATTGAACATATAAGAGTTAATTTATAGTCTTTGATAGTTGCAAACTCTACTACTTTAGAGGCAACAAAAGGAATTAATAATAAAGAAACACTTCTAAGTAAATTTGAAAAAAAGAGATGAAACAGTAATTTTTTATCACTAACTTTTAGACTAAAGTATTTTTTTGCAATTAAATAATATCTTTTAATCATTATCAAACACCCCTATCCTACTTGGTGATTTTCTAGATTGTAACATTCTATAAATTTCACTCTTTTCAATCAATTGTTTATGGGTTCCAACAACAGATATAACTCCATTATCTAAAACTACAATTCTATCTGCTTTCTTCATCAAATCAGGCTTTTTAGTAACCATTATAATTGTATGATCCTTTTTTAACTCTTTTATTAGCTTAGGAACTAGTTTAGCAGTATCCGGATCAAGTGAAGTCGTTATGTCATCTAATAAAATAATCTCAGCATTTGATAAAATAGTTCTAGCAATAGAAATCATTTGTTTTTGCCCTCCTGAAATATTACTTCCATTTTCTCTTAAAATAGTATTATAACCATCAGGTAATGTTTCTATAAAATCATGTATTCCAGCTCTTTTACAGGCCTCTATTTGATTTTTTATATTATTATCTACAAAATCCAAATTTTTTCTAATACTCATATTAAATATAAATGGTTTTTGGTTAACAATAGAAACAATATTAGAATAAGAATCATTAGAAAAATCAAGTATATTAGTATTGTCTAAAAGAATTTTGCCGCTAGTTGGTTCAAACAATCTTAAAATTAAATTTAAAAGCATTGTCTTTCCACTACCTGCTTCACCAACTACTGCTACAACCTCATTATGATCAATTTTTAAATTAATATTACTCAAAATTTGCTTATTCTTTATCATTAATGAAACATCTCTAAACTCTACCATTCCATAGATATCTTTAGTATCTAAATTACCAACCTTAACATTATGAGAATTATAATTAAGTATATCATTAACTCTATTAACCGCAGTATTTACTTCTCTTATCGTTGATGTAGAATCAATAACTTTATCAATATAGGTAATTAAATATTCATGATATGAAACAATTAAAACTAAAACACTTACATCGGCTTTATCAATTACCATTAAGTATATAAGACAAATATAAAGCAAATATCTAAATACATAAGTAATAATCTTTACATCATTATCTCTAAGTGTATAATAATCCCTCTTCATAGCATAATACTCATTAAACTTACCTTGAATTCTATTAAGTTTAATAAGTAATTTATGTAACATATTAAAAGTTTTTATTTCTTGAAGACCAGAAGTGATCTGTGCTAATAAGTTACTATATTTATCATCCTGAATCTGTACTTTATTGTGATAATAATTAATTTTTCTATCTATTTTATTTCTAACTACAATATAAATAATTGAAAAAATAATTAGTATTATAGATAAATATATATTATAAAACGCTACTATAATTAAAACCGCCAAAACCTGAACAATACCAACTAATAACTCAGAAATTCGATCACTCATATCACCAATATTAATTATATCTGAATTAATAGAATTAATAATTCTTCCTTTACTAAAGTATCTAGTGAAGTTATTATCTACACTAATAAGTTTATTTAAAATTTTTTTTGTCATTTTATCATAACAATAATTTATATTAAAACCATATATTTTAAAATTAATATACACCGATATATTATATAAGATATATACTAATACAAATAAACCTAAATTAATATATGTCATTCTTGCATTATTCAAAGTTAAATACTTTACAATAAATGAAGCAATTAAAGGTAATAATATGGAAAATCCTTTATAAAAGAAAGTAGATAATACATTAACTACTACATATCTAGTTTTTAATTCAGCAAGTTTTAGATAATCCTTAATAAAATTATAATACTCTCTTAACATAATACCACCTTAAAAAAAATTATAACATAGAAAGAATAAAAAAAACAATTGCAATAACCTAGTAGTATATCATTACCAAACACAAGTAAAATTCATAAAATAAACTATCTAGGAGGAATTAAAGTGAGAAATAAAATCCTAACAATAAAAAATTTATCTAAAAGTTATCATGACAAAAAAGGTGAAATTAAAGCTTTAGAAGATATTAATATAGATATAGAAGAAAAAGAATTTATATCAATTGTAGGACCTAGTGGATGCGGAAAATCAACTATACTTTCAATACTTTCTAATTTAGAGGAAAAATCAACTGGAGAAATCAAAAAAGATAAAGATCTAACTATTGGATATATGTTACAAACAGACTCTCTATTTTTTTGGAGAACAATACTAGATAACTGTTTAATAGGATTAGAAGTAACAAATAAATTAACAAAAGAAAACAAAAACTACGTCTTACAATTACTAAAAACATATGGTTTATATGAATTTAAAGATAAATATCCATCAAGTTTGTCAGGCGGAATGAGACAAAGAGTCGCACTAATAAGAACGCTTGCTATCAAACCAGATATCCTACTTTTAGATGAACCTATGTCTGCCCTGGACTATCAGTCACGTCTAGCAATCAGCAATGATATTTATAACATAATCAAAAAAGAAGGAAAAACTGCAATAATGGTAACACATGATATTGCCGAAGCTGTTAGTATGTCAGATAGAGTCATTGTTCTAACAAAAAGACCAGCCATTGTCAAAAACATTTATAAAATAGAACTATCAAATAAATCAACTCCTATGAATAACCGCAGATGTAAAGAATTCAACAAGTATTATGACATGATTTGGAGGGATTTAGATGTCCACATATAGTGAAGAACATAAAAAGTATTTAAAAAAGCTAAAAAAAGAAAAAATAATAGTTTTTATTTTTAGATTTCTAATAATCGCCATATTTTTAATAGGATGGGAACTACTATCTAGATATAAATTAATTAATACATTTACATCATCAAGTCCCACAAAAGCCTTTAAAACAATGTTTGGATTATTACAAGATGGTACCCTTTTAAAACATATAGGAGTAACTTTATATGAAGTGTTTGTAAGTTTTTCTATCGCAACAATAATTGGTATGATAGTCGCAATCATACTTTGGAGTAATAAAAAAATATCAAAAATAATAGACCCGTACCTAACAATATTAAATTCACTTCCAAAAGTAGCACTAGGACCATTAATTATAATTTGGGTTGGAGCTAGTATAAACTCTATAATATTTATGGCACTACTAATTAATACATTTATAACTATAATAAACATATATAATGGATTCATTTCAACAAATAAAGATTACATCACACTATTAAAATCATTAAAAGCATCAAAAAGAACAATCTTTACGAAAGTAATCTTACCAAGTAATTATCTAAATATTATCAGCGCATTAAAAATTAATGTATCAATGTCATTAATTGGTGTTATTATGGGAGAATTACTAGTATCTAAAAATGGTTTAGGTTATCTTATTATGTATGGTTCTCAAGTATTTAATATAGATTTAGTAATTGCTAGTGTAGTTATATTAGGAATAATATCTTATCTAATGTACTTTATCATTGAAAAAATAGAAATACATATTAAAAATAAAAGAAGTTAAAAAAGCACCAAAGAAGTGCTTTTTTATATTAATGTATTTCTATCAATTATTAAAATCAATTAATTCATCATCTATAATACCTTCTCTAATAAACCTAATAATCTTCTTTACTTCATTAATTGCCATTAATTTATATTCATCACTTTTTAATATATTTTCAAATGAAATAATAGAAGTATGTGGATATTCATAAATGATTTCAACATTTTTTCCATTTAATTGTTTCTTTAATTCCATTCCTATCCTTCGTAAATGTGCTTGATTAGAAACTAAAACAATATTTTTATTATCTATTAAATTATTTTTTCTTAATATTTTTATAGAATTGATTATATTTTCTTCTGTTGTTGTAGATTTATTTTCAACTAATATCATTTCTTCACTGATCCCATTGTCTAACAATTTCTCTTTCATATATTCAGCTTCATTAAAATCTCCATGTACACCAACACCACCTGTGATTATTATTTTACTAATCTTTTTTCTATGCAATATATTAATAGCTAAACTTATTCTTTCATCAAGCAATAATTTTATATGACAACCAAATAAAATTAGACAATCAGCTTCTAAATATTCAACCGTAACTGAACTAAATAAAACTCTTCTTATTATTTCATCATCTATGTTTCTAGTATTAATATCAGTTAAATACATACTCTTCATTATTTTTTCTCCTCATAATTATTAAAAATCATATTATAATAATATACCTAATAATTGTAACAAAAGAAACAAGTACGACAAGTGTAGGAAATGGACTAATTTTAAGTTTTTTTACATATCTATCAACACCAAACAAAACCATCAAAATAAACCACAATATTCCAGTCCAATTATAATAGAGCGAAAGTTTAATATTACCACATAAAAGATAATATATAGAATGTGTAAGTCCACAACCAGGACAATCAATCTTAAAAAATGCTTTAAACGGACAGACAGTACCAAAAAAGATTTGCATAAAAACCAAATAAATAATTACAGGTATTAATGCAAATCTAATTTGTACTACATCTTCTTTTAATCTAGTCATACTTATAGATTAGAGTAAGCTGCAGCTGCTCCACCAAATGCAATAGTAAATAAAACAACTAATACAACTAATATAATTGTAAAACAGAAATAAGACCTGGCAAAGTTTTTAAGATTAACATTCTTAGTGCCACCAAAAGCAAATATTAATAATGCAATAAATCCTACACATGGAATAGAAAATAATATTTGATATCCAAAATATCCCCACATAGATATAGGTCTATATTCCTCTGGTAAATTAGTATTATCCATAAACACACACTCCTCTATTCAAGAATAACATAAAAACTAAGTTAATACCACAAAAAAGAAGACGAATTTTTACTTGTCTTCTCTTTTTAACTCTTCTTTTAACTTATTAGCCTCTTCTTGAGTTAATAACATTTTCAACTTTTTAGCATTTTTCTCTTCAATAGCACCTATTATTTCTTCCTTAGTCACTATATCATCATACAAATCATCGTTATTAACATCACTATTACTTACTACTTGCTTATTATCATTATCTTCATTATCATCATCTTTTCTTCTCTTAATTAAAATTATTAAAATCAAGAAAATCAAAATCAAAATCATAATAAGTAAAAACCATATAATTTTACTAATTTCAATTCCAAATATAGTTTGTTTCTTAGTATTATCAACTTTCAACTTATAATAATTACTAAAGCCATTTTTATCTGTAACTTTTACTAAGACAACACTATTATTTTTATTTAAATTTTTATTATCAATAATTTCTACTTTACTATTCTTGTCTTTAGCAATTGCATCTATAGTTAATTTACTAACATTTTTCTTTAATTTTATTTTATATTCATTAACATCAGAATCAAACTTAGGATATAAACTACTTTCTTTTACTTCCAAACTAGCTAATTTATTGCTACTACTATCAGATGAAAAACTAACATTTAAAGTATATGTTTTAGTGCTACCATCTTCAGCTGTAACAATAATTTCAACAACATTATTTTTATTACTTTTTAAATTATCATTACCTACAACTTTTACACTAGCTTTAGAATCAGATAATTTATAATCTAAATCCAACTTATTAACATCTTTAGGAACAGTAATAGAATAACTTGTTACATCTTTACTAAAAGTTGGAGACATCTTTGCATTATTAATAGTTAAGCTATCCAATAAATTATTAGATGATTTATTAAAAGCAGTTGAATTATTGCTATTGTTTTTATTAGAATTAGAACTATTATTTTTCTTTGAACCACTATTATTACCCTTATTACTTGATGTATCTTTTTTATCATTATTATCATTACTATTATCTTCTTTTTTCTCATCAACAATAGTAATATTCTTAACTGATACATTAGCACTATGAGAAATAGCTTTGACATCACCAACTACCATATTATTAATCCCAACTGTTGTAGAACCAACTTGTTTAGCTCTAAATGTTAAAGTTATTATATCTTCAGATGATTTAATAGCTTCTCCATTCATACCTAATGCTACAAAACGTTTTGTAGTAGAACCAAAACTAACCGTAAGTGAAGGAGATGAATCCTGATACTTAACATATTCTAAGTAATTATTATCGTATGAAATATCACCTTGAGCAGTTGCTAAACCACCATTAAATCCAGTGATATCAGCTGCACGAACAGTTAACTCAATATTGTTGTTAACAGAAACTGTATTGCTTCCTTGAATACTGAAATTAACTGTACCAGCTCTAACATCTAAAACACTACCAGTAAATAATATTGAAATAATACCTATTATAATTAAACTTTTCTTCTTCATAACCTACTCCTCCTCTTACAATAATGATTCGTTTCCTATAATATGATTAACTATTTTTAAAGCATCAAGTGCATTAACAACTGAATCATTCGTAACTTCAGCTGCTTCCAAATAACAACCAGAAAGCTTTTCAGTCTCAATGATGTGATTAACTACTTTCAAAGCATCAAGTGCATTAATACTTCCGTTACCATCAACATCACCTTTAACAACTACTATTTTTTGATCGATAACTTTATCATCTCTAAATAATTTAACAATCATACCAGTCGCAACACTATCACCATTATATTCACTAACACCATCACTCTTATAAATCTTTAATCTATCATTATCATTATCTAATTGATCTTTAAGTTGAGTAGCACTAGTACCTATCTTAACAGTTTTTATCATTCCATCAGAAATATCATGTCCATATTTCTTAGAGGTAATCTTTTCATCAGATTGATTAACTATACTTACAGTATAAATTGTTGTACTACTACTTCCTTCTACTTTTATATGAATTATATTAGACTCAGTAAAATCAGTTAAAGTAATATCATTAATCTGTTGATAATTACCATCATTCTTAGAAATATACATTTTAGCAAGTATATCTTTAACAGTTGGTGTAATAACAACGTTAGTAGAATCTTGACCTAAATAAGCCACATAATCAGTAATCCCCTCCGAAAAAGTCGGCGAAAGCATAGCTCCCGTAACATCAATATTTGAAAGAGTACTAACTATTTCTTGTTCTCTAGTAATATCTATAGTATAAGTTTTTAAAGTACCATCTTCTGCAGTAACAACCACCGAAATCGTATTAGATCCATAATCAAGTGAATGTACACCATCACCAACAATTGAACTTCCTGCAAAACCAGTTGCTGAAACTACAACAGAAGAGGTTGAAGCTGCAACAGTAGCTGTATAATTAATTACATTAGGATTAAAACTTGGAGATAGGCCTCCTTCACTTAAACTAAGATCTTTTAAATCCGCATTACTAGACTTGATTCTATTAAATGTAATAGAATATTCTCTCTCAACTCCTCCAGCAGATGTAACAACTACTTTATGAACATATGGAAAGTTAGAAATTTGAATAGTATCAAAACCTTTAACAGTAGAACTACTTGCTTCCTTAGTACCAGAAATAGTTAAATTAGTATCATTATAATCAACATCAACTGTATAGTTTAAAGTGTTTTTATTGAAAGTTGGATTTAAATTGTACTTCTTACCACTACTACTTGTAACTTCTAAACTAGATAAGAAATTATTAGCTTGAGGTAATCTAGTAACTATCAATTTATAAGTTTTAGTACTACCATCTTCTGCAGTGACTGTAACAAAAACAGAATTTTGATTACCTATTTGAAAATCAACATTCCCCTCTATTTCTATTTCTGCTTTACTATCTTCTGAAACAGAAGTTAAGCTAAGTGAAGTAACTTCATACGGAACAGATATTTGATACTCTAAATTATTTTTCTCAAAACTAGGAGATAAACTTCCATCTAAAGCACTTAAACTAGATAAATAATTATTAGAGGATTTAGCTCTTGTAGCCGTTATTTTATAAATTCTTGTATCACCATTCTCAGCTGTAACAACAATATCAGTAGTATTAACACCTGTATTCAAATACCATGTTTTATTTCCAGAAACACTAGCATTACTATCTTCACATACACCTTCTATATTTAGTTGCGTTACATCATTAGAAACAGATAAATCATAATCAAGTTTCTCTCTAGAAAAATTACTAATTGTATTACCATCAATCTTTAAATCTGCTAAATAATTATTATCAGAAGCTTCACGATAAACATGAAGTGTATAAGTTCTAAAGGTATTATCTTCAGCAGTAACCATAATCAAAATAGAATTATTACCAACATTTAAATTAAAGTCCCCTGTACCAGTAACAGTAGCATTAGCATCTTCACTAACGGCTTGAACATTAATTGAAGTAGTTGTATTAGAAACAGTAACATTATAATCAAGTACATCTCTATCAAAATCTGGAGTAAATGGAACACCAGCAAGTAAAGATGCTAAATAATTATTACTTGATGCTGCTTTATTAACAACAATTACATAAGTTTTTTTAGTACCATCTTCAGCAGTAGCTGTAACATTAAAAGTATTAATTCCAGTTTGTAATTGCATCTTACCAGTACCACTAACTTTAGTTGTGTTAGCTTCTGCTTCCGCAGTTATCTCAACCTCACTAACACTATTAGTAACATTAAGAGAATAAGAAACTGTATCTGGATCAAAATCAGGAACCAATGTTTGACCATCAATGCCTAAAGATTTTAAATTAGCATTACTATTTTTAGCTCTAGTAACATTAATAATATATTTTCTAACAGTACCATTAGCACTAATAGATTCAATTGTAAAACTATTAGAACCAACACTTATACTTTTTACGCCATCACCTTTAATTGTAGTATCACTATCTTCTGCAGTTGCTACAAAATTTAATGAATCAATAGAATTATCAACATTAATATTATAAGTTAATGTTATTTTATTAAAAACAGAAATATAATTAGTACCATTATTATCTAACACCTCCAAATTAGATAAATAATTATTACTTGAAGGTTGTCTTGTAATATCAACATAATAAGTATTTATTGTTCCATCTTCTGCAGTTACTATAATAGTTGCTCTATTATTACCAACTTTTAAATTAGTATTTCCTTGAATAGTAACACTAGCAGCATCACTACTCTTAACAGCAGTTAAATTAGCATTTTTAACTTCATATGGAACAGTAAGCGTATAAAGTGATGTATCTTTATCAAATGATGGAGTAATCAATCCATCAGTAGATGTAAGATCTTTTAAATAAGAATCATTAGATAATGCTCTAAATATATTAACAGTATATACTTTCTTTATTGTAGCTTCTTCTGCAACAACAGTAATAGTAACTGTGTTATTACCAGTATTTAATTTAATATTTCCAGCACCTGTAACAGTAGCATTCTCATCATCTTTATAAGCATTTACTAAAATACTAGAAACACTATTAGGAACTGTTACTGTATATGATGTATCATCTTTATTAAATTCTTTATCAAGACTATAACCACCAGAAAGAGTAATATCACGTAAATCAGCATTCATACTCTTAGCTCTATTAATAATAATTGTATAAACAGTAGTCGTATTATCTTCAGCTGTTACGGTAACATTAACAGTATTATCCCCAGTTTTTAATGAAACCTTTCCTACTCCTGTAACACTACGTGCCTTACTATCATTACTAACAGCAGAAATATTAACTTCACTTACTCCATTCGCAACATTAGCAGTATAACTAGTTCTAGTAGGAGAAAAAGTCTCATTTAAAATAGTTTCTTGAATTGTTAAAGACTTAAGACTACTATCATTACTAGCTTTTTTAGTAATAACAACAACATAAGTTTTCTTTGTACCATCTTCGGCAGTAACATCAATATTAAATGTATTAGTACCAGTTTGTAATTGCTTCAATCCAATTCCAACAACAGAAGAAGTAGAACTAGCAGTAGTAGCTGTAATCATAACTTGAGAAATTTCACTTGAAACCGTAAGTGTATAACTAGTTTGTGAAGAACTAAAACTAGGACTTAGTGAATGATCAACAACAACTAAACTTGATAAATCAGCATTACTATTTAACTTACGAGTAATATTTAAGGTATATTCCTCTGTATCTCCACTAGCTGCTGTAACTTTAATAGTAAATATATTAAGACCTGTATCAAGATTTTTAATACCAAGCCCACTAACAGTAGAATTTAAACCATCTGATAATACAGCATCAATAGAAACAGATGAAACTTCATTAGGAACACTAACATTAAATGTTTTAATGCCCTTCTTAAAAGAAGTCATATAATCAGTTCCATCACTAATAACTGAAATAGAATCAAGTCCTACATTAGTAGATTTACCCCTAGTAACTTTTAAAGTATAAGTATTAGTACTACCATCTTCAGCTGTTACTACAATAGTATAATTATTATCTCCAACAGCCAAACTACTAGGACCAGTTTTAGAAACAGTAGCATCAACATATTCTGCAGTAGCATTTAAGTTTATTGATGATACTTCATATGGTACTTCTAAAGTATAATCACTTTTAGTTTTAACGAAACCAATATCATAACCATCAACCGATAAATCACTTAAGTAACTATTATTAGATAATGTTCTAAAAACTGTAATAGAATAAGTAGCTGTAGTTTTACCATCTTGAGCAGTTACTACAACATCAAATTTATTAGTACCAGTTTTAAGAGTTTTAGTACCAATTCCACTAACAGTAGCATCACTATCTTTTAAAGTTGCACCAATCTCAATACTAGTTTTTGAAAAAGGAACAGTACCATAATCATATGTATAAACATTTTCCTTAAATCCAGAAACAGTAGTTGAATCAACAGTTAAATCAGATAAAGCTGATATAGTTTTCTTACTTCTTGTTACGTTAATAGTATAATCCTTTGTACTTCCATTCTCTGCTTTTACTCTAACCTGAATTGTATTAGTTCCATAATTTAAATTGTGACTTCCTACCCCACTAACAATACTAGCATTACTATCATTAACTAAAGCAGAAACATTAATAGATGAAACCTCACCAGGTACAGTAACATTGTATAAAGTAGCAGAAGAACTAAATGTTTTATCTAAGTTATATCCATCAACAGATAAATCTTTTAAAGTATTATCACTAGATTTATTTCTAGAAAATTTAATAATATAAGTTTTAACAGAACCATCTTCTGCAGTTACTACAACATTAGTAGAAACATCTCCTGAAGAATAAGTACCAACACCACTCGTAATAGTAGCATTACTATCTTCTAAAGTACCAGAAACAACAATATCTTTTACAGTAGAATCATATGTATAAGTATAATAATCATAAAATGTTGAATTAAAGTTTGGAGATAATACTCCTTGAGGATTTGATGTGACTGACAAACTAGCTAAGTTAGCATTATTAGATAATCTACGAACTTTAATTGTATAATTCTTAACAGAACCATCTTCAGCTGTAACTTTTAAAACAATTGTATTATCCCCAACATTTAATGACTTACTACCATCACCACTTAAACTAGCCTTACTATCTGATAAAACTCCTGTAACTTTAATTGAAGCTGTAGAATTACTAACATCAGCTAAAGTATAAGTATCTTTAGATGATACAAAAGATGGTATAGATACTCCATCTATTTTTATATCATTTAAAGTATTATCAGAAGAAGGAGCAATTCTTGTAACATTCAAAGTATATTCCTTGCTAGAACAAGAATTACCAGGAACAGATGCATAAGTACTATCACAATCTTCTGCATTTACCACAATTTTTTGAGTATTCAAAGTAGAACCAGTATTATTAAAATTAAAAGTTCCAGTACCAGATACAATAACAGCATTACTATCAGTTGTATCAGCAGAAACAGTAGTCTGCTTAACAGAATAAGGAACAGTAGCTGTATAAGTAAATATACTACTAGCTAAAGCATAATCTAAACTAACACCAGATAAATTCAAAGTTTTTAATGTTGCTACATTAGATAATCTACTAATATTAATTACATATATTTCCTGGGTACCATTTTGAGCCTGTACCACCAAATTAAAACTATTATCTCCTACATTAAGAGTTTTTGTACCAATTCCACCAGATAAAATAGAAGCTAAACTATCAGTAGTTGCAGCTGCAATATCAATAGTATTAACTGAATTAGGTACAATAACAGAGAATTTTCTAGCACTAGTACCAGATGAGAAAACAGGATTAGTTGCATAATTAAGACCATTACTTCCAGTTAAAGTTAATGACTTTAAGCTAACATCTGTACTCATTTTGCCATAAACAGTAAAAGAAATACCAGAAACTGAACAAGGTTCACTACCATCAGTATCAGTATAGTCTTTATCAATATCTAAATTAATAACAGAACCAGCAGAGGCAGTATCTTTTACTTTAAAATAAACACTAGCCAATAAACCATCAGTTACTAAAGGTGCACTAAGTTTTGAATCAGTAATAAAAAGTCTAATTTGACTATTATTATAATTATTTTGAACAATAGTCCAATTTGTCTTTTTCTTATTAGCAGCAGAAGTTCCAGCAGCAGGCCAAATACCACCTTGATAAGTAGTACTCATATCAGTTTCAACATACACCTCATCACCATCATAAATAGGTTCTAAAACAGATGAATCATAGTTAATACCAATTTGCATACCAAGTACAGGATTATCCCCAACTGAATAATCCACATTAACTTTAATAACTTGACCAGGTTCCACAAAATCACCATCATTTATCGGATCTTCCGTTCCTGCTCCTTCCCAATCGTTGGCTGTAACATCCCAATCAATTGCACTTAAACTATAATCATGAGTTTTAGCGCTAACTCCAATAGGAATAAAAACGATTGATATCAAAATCAAAAATAAGAACTTTTTCACAAACTTATCCATACTTCATACCTTCCCTAATTATAATTAATTTTATCATAGAAAATTAAAATAATCTATAAAAATAAAGAAATAAAGCAAAAAAAAAAGAGAGGTTACCTACCATCTCTTAATATTTCAAATTTAACATTTTTTAAAACACCGTTTTTTAAAGCCTCAGTTGCAGATTTATATGCTAAATCAAATTCAAATTTTTTACCACGACCTATATTTTTATCTCCTCTATCAAGAACAATAGCATTTATAACTGTACCATTACTCAAAGTACATCTCACTACACTATATTTTTTAATAGAAGTATCGCTTGCTACTATTCTAAGTGAACCATATTTAGAATCTTGGTAATATATACTGTTACGTAAATCCCATCCAGTTGCAGTTCTAAATAGATGCCAACCGCCATCAGAATCTTGATAAGGTCCGTACCCACTCATATTTCCAGTAAATGTTTCTAAAGCATCAGGAGCAGTCACTTCAGGTGTAACTTCTTGTGGTGGAGTTGTAACATCTTCAGCCATTTGTTCCTTCATATTTTCATATTCTTCTTCACTCTTTACCTCTGTAACAACTGGTTTAACTACAGGTGTAGCTTCTTTTTTTACCTCTTTTACTACTGTTTTAGTATCTTCTTCATCTTCTGTAGGCGTTTCCGAAGAAGCAGGAGATTCATTAACAACAGGAAAAAAACTAGTTGATAATTTCTTTGTATCTGCTAAAGAACTAACAGTATTTGTACTCACTTTTACCGTCAAAAGCATAATAGGTAAAGAAAATAAAAGACACCAACTTAAAATATGAACAATTGTGTTTTTTTTCTTTTTCATATAAAAACCTCCTCACATACATGTTACCATATACATAAGGAGTTTACAATCATTTTACATAAAATAGCAATATATACAATGTATAATATTGTCAACTTCCGGATTTACTACATTCATAACCAGAAGCAATCATTTTAGATTCAATAGAACTTATTTTATCACCTTTTTTAAAATCAGGATAGGTACCACCAGCCTCCGAATAAGCAGTACCTACTTTTTTAGAATCAAGCTTTTCATAATCAAATATTTGTTTTTGCATACTAACACCATTATTTAAGCTACAAGAAGTAGATATGCCATCATAATTAGCGGCTATAGTTTTTAGTGAAAGACAATCATTATTATGTCTTGTAAGTTCTTCTTTATCTTCTTCTGCATCACCTGTATAAGTCGTTATATAAGTTAATTTAATTACTTCACTATTAACAAAATTAAATTTAGCATCATATAATACATCTAAATTAGTAGTTGACTTGGATAAAGTACAACTTAAAATACCAGTAGTAATTTCCGTTTGATTTCTCTCTGCGATTTTAGCATTAATAAAATCAGTGATTTGAGGTAAAAAGATAACCATCGCAATAAATATTGCCATTAAAAGAAAACACATAAATCTCTTGAAACCATTAGGTCCACCCTCAACATCTTGATTATTTTCAGCAATCTCTTTCTTTATTGCTTCTTCCTGTTGTTGTTTTTCCAATGCCGCTTGTTGTTGCATAGCCTGTTGTTGTGCTTGAAATTCCTGTTGTTTTTGTGCTTCTTGTGCTTGTAATTGCTTTTGTAATTCAGCTTGACGCAAAGCTTCTTGTTTTGCTTTTTCTACCTGTTCACGTAATTGTTGTTCAGTAGTATTCACACTAGTATTAATATTTTTATCATCGTTCCCCATTTTATCACTCTCCTATTATTAGTATAACACTAAAATCTATCTCAATGAATCAATTTGTTTCGAAAAATCCAAAGAATTAACAATATAACTACCAGAAACTAATATATCACATAAAGAACAATAATCTTTAGTCTCAGAATTAATACCACCATCAACACTAATTTTTGTAGAAAGATTATAAGTATCTATTAAAGTCTTTACCTCTTTTATCTTATCTTCAGACTCCATAATAAACTTTTGTCCACCTGCACCAGGTTCTACACTCATAACTAAAACCAAATCTAAAAGAGGCAAATATGGCACTAAATCACTAACTAAAGTATCAGGTTTAATCGCAAGCCCACATTTAATACCATAACTTTTGATAAGTTTTAACATTTCTATAATATCAACATCAATCTCTTCATGAATTGTAATATACTCTGTATTTAAAGTAGCATAATCATTGATATATTTCGTAGGATCATTAACCATTAAATGAACATCTAATCTCTTTGAAGTATATTTATAAATATTCTTCATTTCACTAAAAGGCATCGTCTTATTAGGAACAAACTTTCCATCCATAACATCAACATGAATATAATCAGTATCAGTTTCATTTAATTTTTTCAAATCTCTAGGAATATTATTACTACTTAAAAAAGAAGTAGAAACTAGCATAAAATCACTTCCCATCTATAAATTTTAGATAATTATCATATCTACTCTTCATAATATTATTAGAAGAAACAGCTTCTTTTACACAACAATCTTCTTCTTTTGTATGCATACAGTCTTTAAAAGGACATGGATACAAAGAAAATTCCTTAAAGCAATCCCTAATCTTTTCATTAGTAATTGAAGAAAAATTAAGAGCGGAAAATCCAGGCGTATCAAGAACTTTCCCATCACCAAACAAGAAAAGTTCAACAACCCTAGTTGTATGTCTCCCCCTACCAAGTGCAATAGAAACTTCCCCCGTATCTAGATTAAAATTAGGATTAAGTTTATTTAAAAGAGTTGATTTACCAGCACCTGTTTGTCCCGTAAAGACAGTTGTTTTATTATTAAGTAATTCTTTTAACTTTTGAATCTCTGTATTATCAATAACTGTATACCCTAATTTTTTATAATACATTAATTCTTCATCTATCTCCTCTAACTCAGAAGATGTAAGCAAATCCCTTTTAGTTATACAAATAATAATATCAACATTTTCATCTTCCATTAAAACTATCAACTTATCAAGTAAATTAAGAGAAAAGTCAGGTGTTTTTAAACTAGTAACTAACACTGCTTGATCAATATTAGAAACTTTAGGCCTAAAAAACTCATTTTTACGAGGAAGTATTTCATCAATAACGCACTTCTCTGGATCGAATATAACATAATCTCCAACTAATGGAAGTATCTTCATCTTACGAAACTTTCCTCGACATTTACAGTCATATTTTTTACCATTTGCACTAACAATATGTAAATCACTAACAATTTTTATAATTTGACCTTTCATAATACCCCCAAATACTTATTACTGGCTCTGAGTGTTAGAACTACTACCCTTATCACCAGTACCAGAACTACTACTATTGTTATTACTATTACTGCTATTATTACTATTATTGCTACTACTGCTGTCATCTTTTTTATCTTCTTCTTTTTTAGTAGGAGTAGCCGCAACATCAATAGTTAATGTAGCCCCTTCAACTATCTCAGAATCTTTTCTCAATGATTGTGAAATAACTTTACCAGCCTCATATGCAGATGTTTCTACATAATTAGTTTTTAAAGTAAGTCCATATTTCTTACAAAAAGCAACAGCCTCATCATAACTATATCCTTCAGATACCATATCAGGCATAACATTAACAATATTAGGAATATATAATGTAATTGAATCTCCCTTTTTAACTTCACTACCCTTAGCTAAGGATTGACCAATTATCTTATCTTCATCAACATTACCATCTTTAACATCTTTTTTCTCAATAGTAACACTAAGTCCATATTTAGTTTCCAAAATAGTTTGAATCTCTATATAATTTTTACCAGTGTAATCTTTCAATTTAAATGTCTTTTCACCACTAGATTTATATAAAGTAACACTACTACCCTTCTTTACTTCCTTACCCTTAGTAGGATCAGTCTTAACAATACGTCCTTCTTCTACTTTATCACTAGAAACTTCTTTTATCTTAGAATTAACTTTAAGTCCTAAATCTTCTAATCTTTTTTCGGCTTTACTAACAGTTAATCCCTTCAAATTAGGAATAGTAACCGTCTTAGGTTTAGTTAAAGCAGGTACAATAAAGAATATAATCAAAAATAATAGAACTAATCCTCCAAGTACAGAAGCAAGTATAATTATTATCTTTTTATTTTTCTTATCTTGTGCATCTTCTACTTCCACTTTTTGGGCAAGAGCTTCATCATCTTCTGCAGTCTCTTCCTCTAATTCCTCTAACTTCTTAAGTCTTTTTGTACTTTCCGTTTCATGTTCAGGATATTTATAAACAAGAGGTTCCTCGTTCATCCTATCATCATCTAATGCCGTAAGTAAATCTTCATGCATACTTCTTGCATCATCATAACGATTCTTTGGATTTTTAGCAGTTGCTTTTAAAATAATATTTTCAATACTTTGTGGAATATTAGGATTATCCTCTCTCAAATTAGGAAGCGGATCTCTCATATGTTTAAGCGCAATTTCAACAGCATTGTCACCTTTAAAAGGAAGTTTACCAGTTAATAACTCATAAAAAATTATTCCCATAGAGTAAATATCGCTTTTAGTAGTAGAACCCTTTCCACTAGCTTGTTCAGGTGGTAGGTAATGAACTGAACCCATAACTGAATTTGTTTGAGTAAGTTGTGTAGAATTTAGAGCCATCGCAATACCAAAATCAGTAATTTTAATTTGGCCATCATCTTGAATCATAATATTTTGAGGTTTCAAATCTCTATGTATAATATAAGCATCATGGGCATGAGCCATACCATCAGTAAGCTGTAACATAATATCAATAGCTTCAGATAAAGTTAAATTACCACGACGTTTTAATAATTGTTTTAAAGTCTTACCTTCAACATACTCCATTACAATATAATAAAGTCCATTATCCTCACCAACATCATACATTTCAACTATATTTGGATGAGAAAGACTAGATGCTGATAAAGCTTCTCTTTGAAAACGTCTAACAAATTTCTCATCATTTGATAAGTCTCCTCTTAAAACTTTTATCGCAACACTACGATCTAAAATTTCATCATAACCCAAATAAACATTAGCCATTCCACCTTCACCAATGCTTTTAATTATTTCATAACGATCATTTATTTTTTGCCCCTTTGAAATCATTCTACTTCACCTTCCATATCACGTATTAAGTACGCAACCGAAATATTATCTGTTCCCCCTCGGTTATTAGCCTTTTGTATTAATTTTATAACTTTTTCTTCTATATCACTATCTTCTAGTAATACTTTTTCTATTTGATCTTTATCAAGCATATTAGTAAGACCATCACTACTAAGTAAAATTTCACTAACTTCCATATCACAATCAAACACATCAACATCAACTTCTAACGATGCACCAAGTGCCTTCATTAACACATTTTTCTTTGGATGATCTTTAGCTTCTTCTTTAGTAAGTTCACCAGCAGAAACTAATAGATTAACTAAAGTATGGTCATAAGTAACTTTATGAAGTTTATCATCTTTCATCACAAATCCAGACGAATCACCAATATTACCGAATAATAAATAATCTTTAGTAAGTATAGCCATAACCAATGTAGTACCCATTCCCTTACTTTCTGGATGAGTTTTTTCATATTGAAAAATCAAAGTATTAATTTCATTAACACAATCCCTAATCCAATTAACTGCATCTACTTTACTCATATTTAAGAATGTATCATTAAAATGTTTACCCAAATAACTAATAGCAATTGAAGAAGCAACTTCTCCGGCAGAATGTCCACCCATACCATCAGCAATTGCCATTAAATATTCACCATCTGTATTTTTAGAAATAATAACACTATCTTCATTATGATCTCGTACTTTACCAGCATCAGTTAGATAAAATGATCTCATTGCATTTCCTCCTTACTTCGTAGTTGTCCACAAGCAGCACTAATATTACCACCAAATTCACGTCTGATTGTTACATTGACCCTATTCTTCTTTAGTATATCATAAAACTTCATAATTTGCATAGCACTACTTCTCTTAAATCCTAAATTATCTGTTTCATTATAAGGAATCAAATTAACATATGCATTAATTCCTTTAATTAATTTAACAAGTTCAAGTGCATTCTCTTCTAAATCATTGATTCCACTCAATAAAATATATTCAAAAGTAAGTCTACGATTCGTTTTCTCTGTATATTTCTTCAAAGCTTTCATTAACTCATCAAGTGGATATACTTTAGCAATAGGCATCAACTCACGTCTTAATTTATCATTAGAAGCATGTAGAGAAATTGCTAAATTAACCTGATATGGAAAATCCATAAATTCATAAATTTTAGGAACTATTCCACAAGTAGAAACTGTAATATGTCTAGAACCAATAGCCATACCTTTAGAATGATTCATAATTTCAATAAACTTACAAACATTAGAATAATTATCAAAAGGTTCCCCTATTCCCATAATAACTATATGAGAAATACGACTACCTAAATCTTCTTCCGCCTGTAATATTTGTAAAACCATTTCATAGGTTTCAAGATTTCTTACTTTACGTCTTCTACCAGATTCACAGAATTTGCACCCCATATTACAACCAACCTGACTAGAAACACAGATACTATTTCCATAATCATGCTTCATTAAAACGGCCTCAATATGTTCTGAATCTGACAACTTAAATAAATACTTAGAAACATCTACATCTTTTTCTACTTTAACAATTTCTAATCTATCAAAAGAAAAATCTTGCTTAATCTTATCAAGCATCTCTTTTTTTATATCAGTTACTTCATCTAATGAATGAATCTTTTTCTGATACAACCACGTAAAAAGTTGAGATGCATGAAACTTCTTATCACCATTAGCTAAAAAATATTCTTCCATTTCTTTTAAACTTAAATTATATAAATTCATAATCGTCACTTCCATCAAATTATTATACTAGATATTTAAAAAAAAAGATAGATACATAAGTATCTATCAATTAAAATATTACTTCATGCTATTGTCGCAGTACCTGTAATATTACAAAAACCAAATTGATCTTCTATAAATTTCTTTCCTGCCTCATCTTTAACTTTTACATTAATTCCAGATGGTACATCTTTGAATAAATAACCATTTGATTGATCTTCTGAAGCAACCAAATCAGTAGATAGTGTTGCTCCACTTATATCAACACTGGATAAATTTGAACAACCTTTAAACCAATAATCTGCATGCTCTAATTTATCCAATTGAACCCCAGACATATCAATAGTAGTTAATGATGAATTACCTTCAAACATTCCTCTAACATCAGTAACACTAGGTATTGTAGCATTTTTCATATTAACATTCTTCAATTTAGTAGCTCCATAAAAAGCTCTATTTAATGTTGTAAGAGCAGATATATTAACACCATCTAAATTGATATTGGTAATACCTGACCCATTTATAACACCCATAATATTTGTCACAGTAGATAAATCCAAACTCTTAAAATCAAAATTTGTTAAAGATGTTGTTCCTGAAAGCATTTCTGATATATCTCTTAAACTACCAGTTTTTAATCCAGTGATATTTGTATCAGTTAAGCTAGAACATCCAGAAAAACTTCTAGATAATGTTGTAGCTGATGATAAATCAACATTTTCCAAATTAACTCTTGTTAGTGACGAAGAGTTAGAAAACATACTACTTGCTTCAATAACACCAGATAAATTAGAATTTGATAGATTTACTGTTTTTAGTGCTGAAAGACTAGAAAAAACACCACTTAAAGATTTTAATCCAGAATAATTTGAACCACTCATATCAATACTCTCTAGTTGAGAAGCTCCATTAAACATTCCCTGTAATGATGTTAAGTTTGAATTATTCCATCCTGAAATATTAATACTTGTAAATTTAGAACCACTAAATGCATTACCTACATTTGTTAGGTTACTAGCATCAAGACTAGATAAATCTAAAGTACCTGTTACCTTAGAACTAATAAACACACCATACATCGAAGATAAATTACCAAGTTTAATACCACTTAAATTTAGATCTGATAAACTTGTAGTACCAGCAAATGCATTATTTATGCTAGTACAATCAGGAGCATTAAAGTTATTCATATTTACTGATGTTAACTTTTGAAGCCCAGAGAAAGTAAATTCTGTTAAACCATTGATTGTAGTATTACTAATATCAATAGTTTCTAAATTGGATAAGGTAGCAAACGTCCAGCTATTTCCTCCAGAAGATTCTACAGATACACCACTCATATCAAGATTTTTCATTCCTGTTGGGATGTCAGAAGTATATTGACTTAAGCTCATACTTCTTAAATTTAAACCATGCATATCTAGATTTTCTAACCCAGAATTAGAAAACATAAATGACATACCACCATTCGCATTATCAAGGTTGAAACCACTTATATCAGCACTTTTTAGATTTGGAGTAGAAGCAAAAGCATGATCCATAGTTATAGCACTTGAAGTATCAAATTGAGAAAAATCTAAATTACTAATTGCTGAATTAGAAAATATATAATCAAACGTTGTTACACTTGAAGTATCCATACCTGTAAAATCAACATTTTCTAAATACTTAGTATTTTCAAAAACATAGCTTAAATTTGTTAAGTTTGGTAAAGTCGAATGGCTCAAATTAATATTTTTTGCCTTTATTCCACTCGCTAATTTATATAAACTTGTTAATTTAGGAGCATTCAAGTAACTCAAATCAATTATTTCAACTGGACCACCACCAGAATATTCATTATTTACTATAAAGCTAACATCTGTTAATTCTGGAGCATTTAAATGATTCATATTAAAATATTTAAGATTTGGTAATCCATTTCTAGCTAGAGAGGTTATTTTAGGAAGAGACAAGTTATTAGCATTAAGAACCTCTAATTGACTATTATCAATAACGTTTTGTAGACTATCACTCAAACTATCAAAACTAAGTCCAGTTAAATTTAAATCTTTTATACTTGAATTTGAAATAATATGATTAGCACTAACTACATTTGACACATTAAGTCCACTTAAGTCTAAGCTTTCAATATTTCTTGCTGCATAAAATATCATATCAATATTTTCTACTTTTGCATTATCAAGTCCGCTGAAATCTACACTTCCTACTGCTGAATTATAAAACATATTAGACATATTAGTTACACTTGATAAGTCCAAAACACTCAAATCCACACTAGATATATTATTAGTATCACCAAACATATTAAACATATTAGTTACTTTTGATGTATTTAAAGGTGATAAATCAATTTGTGTAATACCAGATTGCCAAAACATTAATGACATATTAGTAACATTTGATGAATCCAACTTACTTAAATCTATTGTTTGTAAATTATTAGTAGATCCAAACATCAACCCCATATTAGTTACATTTGACGTATCCAGTGATGAGATATTTAAAGAGGTTGCCTTAACACCATTAAAGAATCCATACATATTAACTACTTGTGAAGTATCTAAATTTTCTAACCCTGTTATTGACGCTGCTGTACTAATTGCCAATAAATTGGAAGAGTCTTCTGGTGCCACTATTTTCTTACTAGCTTCTATATAAGCTGTATATGTCTTTCCATCTTCATTTAAAACATTATATTGCATTACTGATTTATCTTGTTCTACTGATACATCATATGATGCAGCTGCTTGACTCTTCATACTTGCTGCTTTTACTACTTCTGCATTTTTTTTATTATCAAGCTTATTTACCTTAGCTTTATTATTTGTATTAGCTGTATTTGTAGGAGTATCATTAACTACTTGAAATACCACACTTGATATAGTTTGTGTTTTATCTATTGCTTTTAAATTTGCTGCTGGTGGTTTA
>URHJ01000008.1 GCA_900547465.1 uncultured Mycoplasmatota bacterium
CTACTAATTTTAGAAGATGGGCGACTGAAAGATTAAAAGAATATATGATTAAAGGTTTCACTATGGACGATGAAAGACTTAAAGGTAATGGTGGAGGTAATTATTGGAAAGAATTACTTGCTAGAATTAAGGATATTAGGTCATCAGAAAAAGTATTATATAGACAAGTCCTTGATTTGTATGCAACTTCCATAGATTATGATCCTAAAGACAGTAAATCAATTGAATTTTTTAAAATTGTTCAAAATAAACTTCACTTTGCTGCCCACGGACACACAGCACCTGAAGTAATATATGAAAGGGCAGATTCTGATAAACCTTTTATGGGATTAACTACTTTTAAAGGTGATTTGCCAGTAATGAGTGATGTTATAATTGCTAAAAATTATTTAACAGAAGAAGAACTAAAAATTTTAAATAATTTAGTATCTGGATATTTTGATTTTGCTGAAATACAAGCAATTAGACATAATCCAATGCATATGGCTGATTATATTAAACAACTAGATACAATCCTTTCTAGTACTGGAGAAAAGCTACTTGTTGGTGCAGGTACAATTAGTCATAATAAAGCAATAGAAAAAGCAAAAGATGAATATAAAAAATATCAAGTAAAAACAATAAGCCCAGTGGAAAAAGAGTATTTAGAAACTTTAAAAGCAATAAGTAATAAAATTGATGATAAATCAAAGAGTGAATAGAGTGTATCATGTAGGTATACTCTATTTTTATATGTATATCAAAGATAAGGAGAGTGATAAAATGATTAGCATAAGAAAAAAAGTAATGTATATCAATATTGCTTTGAAGCAGGAAAGGTAAATAGAAAGAGAAAAGAACCCTGGTGTTTTTGTCGGATATTGGAATGATTATAATATTGGTACAAGTATATTTAGTTCAGAAAGGTATAAAGATGAAAATAAAAACTTTATTTTAAATAAATATCTACCACTAGCTAAAGAGATAATAACTTCAAAAAATGAGATTTTATATGAAAAAATAAGACATATAAGATTGTTAGCACATTTATTGATGGTAGAAAAAAATGAAAAAATTATAAATGATGTTTACTTAATGATTCATAGCTCAATTGAAATCCCTAATCCACATAAATCGTTTGATTTTGAAAATATTCACCATAAAGATAAAACTGATTTAATTGTTAATGTAATGATTTGTGCATATTTTGTGCTTATAATAATTTATGTGTATGAAAAGAAGTAGTAAATTTTACTGATTTCATACTTTTAACAAAAATTTATTTTGTCAACAGTGTGACTCACCCTTTTTAAGGGTGATTTTTTTGCTTTTTCTAAAGTTATAATAATGAATTTGTAACATATGAAGAAGTTAATATTTATGTAAAAAATAGAAATAGAGTATTTATTACATATTCATTATACATTTAGAAAATAATTTCATAAACTAAAATAGAAGAATTTAAGTATGAGGATTAATTCTAAAAAAATTAAAGGAGGATGTATAATGAATAATTGCAATGATTATGAGTTAATAAGAAAAAAAGTAGAAGAAGAAAGAGAAAAATATAAATTCTGTTATATACCAGGTCCAACTGGACCAAAAGGTGAACAAGGTTTAATTGGTCCGCAAGGAGAAAGAGGACTAGCAGGTCCAGCTAGCATTGATGTCGGAATGACAGAAACAGTAGAATCTTCTGAAAATGCTAAAGTAGAAAATATTGGAACAAATGAAGATGTCATTTTGAATTTTAAAATACCTAGAGGAAAACAAGGAATAGATGGGAAAATTGGTCCGCAAGGAATACCAGGCCCAAAAGGAGAAAAAGGTGATCAAGGGCCACAAGGTATAAAAGGAGAAAAAGGTGAACAAGGGCCATCTACAATTCAAATTGGGAATATAGAAACAATAGAACCAACTGAAGAGGCTGAAGTTATAAATGTTGGTACACCAGTAGATGTAGTTCTAGATTTTAAAATACCAAAAGGCGAAAAAGGAGATCAGGGAGATATGGGACCGAGGGGACTACCAGGAGAAATAGGAAGAACAGAACATATAGCTATAGATGAAACAGAAACTTTAGAAGCTGGAGAACCAGCACAAGTTATGGATACTTTCGAAAATTGGGTACATCATTTAGCATTTTTAATTCCAAAAGGAGAAAAGGGTGATATCGGTGCTAGAGGTCCACAAGGTCCAGCAGGTCCCCCTGGAACAGAGTTTGTCTCTTCTTATGGAATCAGATATTCAATGACTGATACACAACTTAATTTGCCACAAGGAGCTGACACAACAATACCTCTACCTGAAAAAGGTACTGCCTTTCTTACAGAATACCCAGATAATAATTCAATTAAAATAAAAGAAAATGGAGTTTATCTTATTTCATATTCATTATGTGGGGCAACAAATGAAGATTGCTCTTTAACTATGTCTGTAAGAGCAAATGATATACTACAACCAGCAACGAATACAACTAGTGAATTTCAAGCACAAATAATTAATTGTATAAGTGGTTCAACTATTGTATCTCTAAATAAAGATGATCTTGTTACATTAAATGTAAAGCCTTCAATGACTGTTAATATAATATTTAATGGAAGTACTAATGCAATGTTAAATGTTACTAAAATACATTAAGAAAATTCTATTCTTTTTAATTATTTCATTTTTAGTTCCTAGCATAAATTATAGCAAAGGAAGGTGATAATTATTCAAATAATAAATAATAATACAGTTGTTGTTACAAACAGTGATGAATTAAAACAAGCAGTAAGTGAAGATAATGGCTATGACTACATTTATTTAGGAAGCGATATTATAGCTACTAGCGGTTTCATTATAAATAGTAATAAAGTTAAAGTAACAATTGATGGTACCTATAACAATGTTAAATATACTTATACAAATAATCTAAGTTTAGAAGCAACGGTTATAAAAGCAAGTACAACTAATAAAAGAATCATATTAAAAAATATGAATATAGTATCTTCTCATGGTTATGGAGTTGTTTATGTTCCATCCCATCCAAACTATTCAAATGTAGTAGTAGAATACAATAATATAAATTTTAGTGGAATAGAACTTTCACAGAATTATTATGGAACAACTAAAATTATTGATTCTCTTATAGATGCAAAAGACACAAATAATGTTTCGACACAAAGAGTTTGTGACTCTAATAGGATTATAATTGGAGGAAATACAATAATCACAAGCAGTTCCAGTACAAACACAGTTTTCTTTTTTAATGATGTTATACCATCTTATATAAAAATAGTTCCTAATAGTAATGTAAGTATTACAACTAATAAAGAACTTATGAATGGAACTAATAGGTTAGACTTAATGGTAGGACATGGATCAGAATTTCTTTTAACAACAGGAAATGGTTTTGCAATAACAACAACACATGGTGCTAGAAATGTTCTAATAGAAGAAATGGCTAATTTTACATTTATAGAGAAAAGCCATCAAAGGGTCCCAATGTGGAATGTATTTGGAGATTTTATAGTTAAGGAAGGAGCAAGCATATCAGTAATAAATACATATATGACCACACCAACTGATAATTATAATATTTATTTTAAAGGTACAAATCAAAAGTTTGTACTAGATAATCCCAAATATGTTAATATTTACACTAAAAATGCAAATGTAGTATATACCAATAATCCAGTTGACTTCGCCTTTAGTTTTAGTAGAATTAATATGTGGATATATGCTCTTGACTATATTTCTGCTTGTAGTCTTGATGATACTCCAGCATTATATTGGTATAAAGAAACTACACCAGCTAAAATAACAGGAGTATTCAATAAAGATAGTACTACGGTTACATCACATAATTTTACAGATACTGAGTTAAGTTCAATATCAGATATAAATAGTTTTTCATTTCAAGGTAAAAAAATATTAACTATTGGAATGCTTAAGATAAATGTTCATCCAATTACAGACTCTACAAATGTTATATCAGGGCATACCATACCATATGCAAAAGTTAAAATAGAATATGATAATAAAAGCTTAACAGCATCAGCAGATGAAAACGGATTGTTTGAAGCAAATGTTGATTCTGCTATTGCAGAGAATACCAGAGTTAAGATAACATCTTGTTTAAATAGTTGTTTTACTGAAAGGAAGGTAACAACACCATTTATGGGAGAGTTAACTCTTTTAAAAGCAACAGAAAATATTCCGTTTAGTATGAAAATATCTTCAACTAATCCAATTGTATTGCCTAAAAAAAATGAAACAGTTGTAACTGTGGTTGATAGTAGAGTAAATAGCACTAATTGGAAACTATATTTAAATTATACAAATCCAATGATAGAAAGTACAGGTAAGGTATTAATAGATTCATTGCTTTTCAAGAAATTTAATAATGAAGAAATTTTCTTAAAGACAACTAAAAAGTTGATATATGAATCAAATGATAACGGTGGAGTTGTAAATGTTAGCAATATTACATTTTCAACTGATAAGGGATTATTTCTAAGACCTAGCAAAGATTTGCTTGAAGATGAAGACTATTCTACTATAATAGTTTGGAGTGTTGAGACATAATACCTTTACAAAAAAGAAATTTGATTCATAAAATATATTGTAATGAGGTGAATTATGAAAACTGATTATATTTATATTAAACTTTGTAGTAATGAAAGTATGAATCTAAGTAATTTAAAAATAAAACTAAAGGACAAATGTAATAAGATTGTTTATGATGGGATGACAGACAAATTTGGAAAAGCAAAAATATCAATTTGCAATAATGATGTCTATAAATTAGTTATATATTCTAATGTATCGATTTTAAAAATACCTTTAATATCAATAAAAGATAAAGTTTATTGTATAAACATTAGCAATAATAAAAGAAAAGAACATCTTGTTACGGTTTTACTAAAGGATAAATATTATCCAAATATAAAAATAGAAGGAGGTAAGATGATATTATGGCAAGACACACAATACCAATAACAAATGGTAAAGGAAGTATTGAACTTGTTACAGGAACATATAACGCCCAAGCTGTTGCTGGTGGATACGATGCATCAACACTAGATCCAAAAAGTGTAACCATTATAGATGGAACTCCTACATATGCTTTTACTATAAGCGCAAAAGGAACTTTAACACTTCATGTTACAGATACCGGAGATCCTAATACTGGAGTACAAATTGTTGGCGCTAAGTTTATAAGAACAGATAGTACAGGAACAATAGTAGGAAATGAAATAACAACAAATGATGATGGAAATGCTATATTTAACAATGTTCCATTTGCTGAATCAGGAAGTACAGCAATATATTATAAACAAATATCAAGTGATGGAGGCCACACATTTGATGATAATGTTAAGTCAATTGTCATGACTGAGGCATCTGAAACAGTGCAAATAACTAATCCACCAGCCCCAGTTAGAAACTTCACATTAATGGATGCAAGTTTCCCTAATATACCAATTATAGATGGTCAAATAATACTCGAAGATAATCAATAAAGAAGAAAGTAAAATACAAATTTGAAAGTAAGAATTTAAATTTTTAATATAGTATGTAAATTTGTAATAATGTGTTAACAATTTTTTAGAAATGAATCTCTTAGAGTAGACACAATAAAATATCTGAAAATACTATAATAAAATACACTTCAAAACAGTGTATTTTATTATGATATCCCGTAAAAAAACAAATATATACTTTTAAATAATGATGTTCTTGTTTACAACTAAAAATATATTAATAAAAAAATTAAAAGTGCATATATAAAAGTGATTTTATATGGTACAATCAAAATAAGGTGGTATATATGAACTATTTAGATAATGTGGATAAGAAAGTAATTGAATATTTTAATATATTAGAACCAAAATTTCCAAAATGGTTAAACGAATACATAAACACTAAAGAAATGTTAAAACAACAATATATAAGTGTAACTTGTGGAACTATTTATTCTGATTTATTTAAAAATTATTGCTATTCCAGTCTAGATCATTCAATTGCTGTAGCATTAATTATTTGGCATTTTACCAATGATAAAAAGCAAACGCTATCATGACTATTTCATGATATTGCAACACCAGCATTTAAACACTGTGTAGATTTTTTAGATGGAGACTATATGAAGCAAGAATCAACAGAAGATTTAACCTCTGAAATAATCAAAAAATCAAATGAGATTATGACTCTATTGAAAAGAGACAAAATTGATATAAAAGAAGTAGAAAACTATCACCTATATCCAATTGCGGACAATGATACTCCAAAACTTTCCGCAGATAGACTAGAATATTCGTTATCAAATGCATTAATTACATATAAGATAGAAGAACTTGATAAAATAAGAAACATATATAATGATATAAATATTCAAAAAAATGAAGAAGATATCGATGAATTAGGATTTGAAAGTGAAAGCATTGCAAAATCATTTGTCGAAATGACTAGTAAATTATCAATAATATATATGGAAGACAAAACTAGATATTCAATGCAATTTATTGCCGATATTTTGAAGAAACTTAATAATGAAGGTAAGATAAAAAGAGAAGATCTATATGTTTTAAAAGAGACAGAAATAATAGATATCATCGAAAATTCTAAATATAAAGAAGTATTTACAAAATGGAAAACAGCTAAACAAATCTTAACATCAGAAACACCACCTAAAAATGTATATTTTGTACACCATGGAGCTAAAATTAGATATATTGATCCATTAATAAATGGAGAAAGAATTTCAAAAATAAATAAGAAAGCACAAGAATTAATAAATAATAATCTATCATATAATATGAATAAATATATATACCTTGACTTTAATTTCTAATAAAAAACAACAAAAACAAAAAATAGTATTGAAAACTTATCAATACTATTTTTAATTATATTATATTTTAAATATGTTTAAGTAAGCATTAGTGCCAGAAGTAGGAGATACTGTTACTGCAGTGGTTGATTCAATGCTTAAACTAATTTTATCACCTTGAGCAAAGGTATTAATGGAACTACCAATAAAATCGATATCGTTATTAGCAGTAGTATCCTTAATAATAGATGTACTACCAATAGGAGTATCATTTTGCTTGACTTCAACAGTTACATTAGCATTTATATTAGTAGAACCAGCAAACAAATAATCAACTTTATAAGTACCTGCCTCATTTATTGTGAGAACATTCTGGGTCTCAGTAGTGATTCCAGAGTTAGGCCCTGTACTACCAAGAGGAATTGTTTGAGCAACATTTGCTTCTAATGTTATGTTATTAGCGGCAGTATCATATTTCCTACCAAATGCTCTAGCTGCTACTTCACCACTAGGTCCTGCTGGCCCAGTAGGTCCAGTTGGACCAGTTGCACCAATAGGGCCTGGATTTCCCTGTAATCCTTGAGGTCCAGTAGGTCCTGTTGGCCCCGTGGGTCCAGTAGGTCCAGTAACACCAGCAGGACCGGTTGGATTAATTAAATAATATCTAATACAACGCTCTTTTCTTTTTATTGGTCTACAATCATCGTTTTCCAACATATATAACCCTCCTTTATAATAATATATGAACGATTTAATATAATGCCTGTATATAAGCATAGAAAAATACTATTTAGATAAAAATATAAAAAGAACTTGACACACATACCCCCACCCCCTATAATGAGTGTGGTGATGAAAATGAAAAAAAGTTGTACAGAATGTACTAGATCTAAATATAGAACAGAAGAAGAAAAGAAAAAACTAACAAGAAGACTAAATATCATTTCAGGACAAATAAATGGAATCCAACAAATGATAGATGATGATAGATATTGTGACGATGTCTTAATTCAAATAGCTTCCGCAACTAATGCTCTAAAAAGTTTAGGTAACGAAATCTTAAAGAGCCATATGACATCATGCATGGTTGAAGATATTAAGAATGATAAGTTAGAAGTTATAGATGATATCCTAGATTTATTTAGCAAAATAAAATAATATGAAAAAAATATACGTAAAAATAGAAGGTATGCATTGTGCTCACTGCAAAACTACATTAGAAAAGAACTTATTAAAAATAAAAAATATAAAAGAAGTAGAAATATCAAGTTCATCAGCATGCCTAACCTATACAAATACACTTAATAAAAAATCAATAATTGATTGCGTAAATAAATTAGGATACTATACAAAAGAGGAATATATAACAGAAAATAAAGAAACTTTAGAACAAAATATAAAGTTAAAAGAGTTTATTATAATACTAATAACGATAGTAATTATTCTAACAATCAGTTACAAAATTCTTGGTTTTAATATCTTTAACATGATTCCAACAATAGATAGTAAGTTAACTTATGGAATGCTTTTTATAACAGGACTTCTAACAAGTCTTCATTGTATTAGTATGTGTGGTGCCATAAATATGGTCGCGGTAATAAATCAAAATACAAATAAAAGATTAAAAAGTCCAATATTTTATAATTTAGGAAGAATAATATCCTACACACTGTTAGGTGCCTTCACCGGTTTAATAGGTAATATTATTTCTATCAATAAAACAGTAATGGGAATTATTATAATTATGTCAGCTATAATTATGTTCTTTATGTCACTAAATATGTTAGGAGTACTCAACTTAAAGAACATAAAGTTTCCAAGAACAAAGGCAAAAGTAAAGAACCCATTTGTTATAGGCTTATTAAATGGATTAATGCCATGTGGACCACTTCAAGCCATGCAAGTTTATGCCTTATCAACATCAAGTCCTATAAAAGGAGCATTATCAATGCTGATCTTTGGACTGGGAACAGTTCCTCTAATGTTAACAACAGGAATAGTCTTAAATATTACAAAGGAAAAAACAAAGGTACTTTTAAATAAGATTGCCTCAGTTTTAATTTTAATATTATCAATAACAATGCTAAATAGAGGACTAACATCTTTAGAAATTAACATAGTAACACCATCAAATAATTACACAAATTATGAAAAAGCAACCATAAAGAAAAACTATCAAGTAGTAAAAATAAACTTAGATTATGACAACTATAAAGATATTCTAGTACAAAAAGATATACCAGTAAAACTAATCATAAATGTTGAAAAAGACAAATTAACAGGATGCAACAATCAAATATTAATAAATAAATTTGGAATCAAAAAAGATCTCCAAGAAGGTGAGAATATCATAGAATTCACTCCAAGTAAATTAGGTAATTACTCTTATACTTGTTGGATGAATATGATCAAAAATAATATCAAAGTAATAGATAACAAAAAATATTTCAAAGGAGAATAACGATGAAAAAAGTAATTTTAAGTATAGGAAATATGAGTTGTAGTGCCTGTTCCAGTGGACTTGAGAAATACTTAAATAAGCAAAAAGGCGTCGTTAGCGCCTACGTCAATCTAGTATTAGCTCAAGCCAGTATTGAATACGATGATACTTTAACAATAGATGATTTAAATCGTTTTGTAAAAGAAGCAGGTTTTGAAAGTTACGGAGTATACGATCCTAAAAAAGAAATAAAGAAAAAAGATAGTAAAAAAGTACTAATCATATTTGGACTTTTATCATTACTAATCCTATATATATCTATGTCCCATATGGTAGGTTTAAAAACGATTTCCTACCTAAATATGAAGGATTATCCAATAAATTACTCACTATGCCTTTTAATATTAACCATACCTTTCTTAATATATGGAAAAGATATTATAAAAAATGGATTCAAAAACTTAATCCATAAAACTCCCAATATGGATACATTAGTAACAATAGGAGTCTTATCCAGTCTTATTTATAGTATACTATCAACAATAATGGTTATCCTAGGAAATAATAATTATGTAGAAAATCTATACTATGAATCAGTTTGTATTGTAATATATTTTATAAAAATAGGAAAATACGTTGATCAAAAAAGTAAAAATAAAACAAAAGAAGCATTACAAGAGTTAGTAACAATAACTCCCGAAAAAGCTCTTTTAAAAACAGAGGATAAGCTAACAAAAGTAACTATAGATCAAATAAAAAAAGATGATATTTTAGTATGCAAACCAGGAATGAAAATAGCAGTAGATGGTAAAGTGATATCAGGAAAAACTCATTTAGATGAAGCTTTCATAACAGGAGAATCTTATCCTAAAAAGAAAGAAGTAGGAGACAAAGTAATCGCAGGAAGCCTAAATATAGATGGATACATTGAATATAAGGCTGAAAAAATAGGAAAAGATTCCACAATATCAGAAGTTGTAAGACTAGTAGTAGAAGCAAGCAACACAAAGTCACCAATTGCTAAGATAGCTGATAAAGTAAGTGGTATTTTTGTTCCAACGATCATAATAATTGCTCTTCTAACTTTAATTGCATACATATTTGTTAGCAAAGATATTAGTATAGCTCTAACCCATTTCATAACTGTTTTAGTAGTTGCGTGTCCCTGTGCTTTAGGACTTTCTACTCCTCTTGCTATAATAATCAGTGAAGGATTATGTGCTAAAAATGGTATCATTGTAAAAACAAGTGAAACTTTAGAAAATGCACCTAAAATAGATACAATCGTTTTTGATAAAACAGGGACACTTACATATGGTAATTTAAGTATCAGTAAACTATATAATTACAGCGAACTATTAGACGATGATATATTAAGATTAACCGCAAGTTTAGAAGCAAAATCAACTCACCCAATTGCTACTGCATTCCAAGATATAAAAACAAATAAAAATGTAGATGATTTCAAAATTATCGAGGGAATAGGCTTAGAAGGTAAAATGGATAAAAATAAATATTACTTGGGAAATAGTAAAATATTAAATAAATTAAAAATAGAAAATGAATATCAAAAGGATGAAAACAAACTAAAAGAATCAGGCAACAGTATCATTTATGTAATAGAAAACAATAAAGTACTTGCATTAATTGGTGTAAAAGATATAATAAGACCTAGTGCCAAAGAGGCAATAAAAGAGTTAAAAAGATTAGACAAAGAAGTAATTATGTTAACAGGTGATAATAAAGAAACTGCAACTAAAATAGCTAAAGAACTAGGCATAGACAATATTATTTCTAATGTCATGCCAAAAGAAAAAACAAATGAAATAAAAAAACTCTTAAATGATAATAAAAAAGTAATGATGATAGGTGATGGAATAAATGATGCTCCAAGTCTCAAAACTGCAAGTATAGGAGTTTCGATCTCTAGTGGAACAGATATAGCTACTAATTCCGCAGACATAATTTTAATGAATAATAATTTGATAAGTTTACTTAACTTGTTAAAAATAAGTAAGAAAACAATTTTAAATATTAAGGAAAACTTATTTTGGGCTTTTTTCTATAATATTTGTATGATTCCAGTCGCAACAGGGCTTCTTTCAGCTAAAGGAATAGTTATGAATCCGATGATCGCTGCATTTGCAATGACTGCCAGTAGCCTAACTGTTACAATTAATGCATTAAGATTAAAAAAAATAAAATTAAGGAGAATAGAAAATGTTTAATAAGAAAATAAATAAGACAATATTAGTAGATAATATGAGTTGTGCACATTGTGCAGAAAAGGTAAGAAAAAACTTAGAACAAATACAAAATGTAAGTAAAGTAAAAGTAAATTTAGATAAAAAAGAATTAGTAATAACTTCTAAAGAACCTATAGATCTAAATCAAGTAAAAAATATAATAGAAAGCTTAGATTATAAATATATAGGAGAAAAAGAATGAAAAAAATACTAATAGTAATTTTAGCCATAACTTCAGTTTTTTGTCTAACAGGTTGTAATAAAAAAGCTGAAAACCAAGAAGAAAAAGTAACTAATAAGTTTGAAAACGCCAAAGTAGAAGGAGAAAATGTTATAATTAATACAAACTCTATTACTAAGACCGCAACATTTGTAAATTACAAAGTAGATGATATAACAATCCAATTTATTGTAGTAAAAAGAAGCGATGGTACAATAGGAATAGCATTCAATACATGCCAAGCTTGTAATCCAAGTCCAAACGCATATTTTATTCAAAAAGGTGATTATTTTGAATGCCAAAATTGTGGAAATAGGTTTACAATAGATCAAATAGGAAAAGAAAGTGGTGGTTGTAATCCAGCACCAGTAGAAGAATATAGGGAAGCAAATGGTAAAATAATTATGTCAAAAGAATATGTTGATAGTTATAAAACAAAGTTTGAAAAATGGGATGGACCAACAGAATAATAGGAAGTGATAAATGGTTTATTTAGATTATGCTGCAGCAACTCCAACTGATGAAGAAGTATTAAATGAATTTGTAAAAGCAACAAAAAAATACTATGCAAATCCAAATTCAAATCATAAGTTAGGAATGGAAGCCAAAGATGCGATAGATAGATCAACCGAAAAAATAGCCAAAAACTTAAATGTTTCACCAGAAGAAATAATCTATACCTCAGGAGCAAGTGAGACTAACAATTTAGTTATCAAAGGTATTTGTGAAAGATATAAAGCAAGAGGTAAACACATCTTAATAAGCAGCTTAGAACATAATTCTATAACTGCTGCCGCAACAAAAATGCAGGAACAAGGTTTTGAAGTAGAACTCCTTCCTATAACAAAAGAAGGATATATCGATTTAGAAGTATTAAAAAATATGCTTAGAGATGATACAATCTTAGTAAGTGCCTGCACTGTTGATAGTGAACTAGGCTTAAAACAACCAATAGAAGAAATAGGAAAAATATTAAAAAAATATCCAAATTGTTACTTCCATACTGATGCATCACAGTCAATTGGCAAGATAAAAACAGATTATCAAGATGTAGATTTAATAACTATAACTCCCCATAAGTTTTATGGACTTAATGGAATAGGAATCTTAGTAAAAAGAAAAAATGTCAGCTTAATTCCACAAATAAATGGTGGAAAATCAACTACAATCTATAGAAGCGGAACACCATGTCTTGCTGATATTATAGCAACCAGTAAAGCTCTTGATATAGCACTTAAAAATGAACAATCAAGATATGAGTATATACTAAAGTTAAATGAAATGGTAAGAAGCGCATTAGAAAAGTATGAACATGTTCAAATTAATAGTACCAAAAACTCAATACCACACACCCTAAACTTCAGTTTAAAGAAAATAAACTCTCTAAAACTACAACAAAAACTAGAAGAACATGACATATATGTCTCAACAAAAACATCTTGCTGTCCTCTAAATACACCATCAAAACTTGTATACGCACTAACTAAAGATAAGGGACTATCATCATCGTCAATCAGAATAAGTTTCTCCTACTTAACTACACAACAAGAAGTAGAAGAATTTTTAAAAGTGTTTGACACAATATATAAGGAGTATGAACAAAATGGAAAAATATAAAGAAATAGAAAGAAGCATAATAAAAAAATATCGCAAAGATATTTGGAGCAAATTTATCAAAGCCGTTCAAGAATATGAACTAATCAAAGAAAATGATAAAATTATGGTTTGTATAAGTGGTGGTAAAGACTCATTTTTACTTGCTAAATGTATTCAAGAATTACAACGTCATGGAAAAGTAAAATTTGAAGCTAGATACGTTGTTATGGATCCAGGATATAATGAATATAATAGAGACTTTATCATAGACAATGCCAAAATATTAAATGTACCCATAGAAATCTTTAATAGTGATATTTTTGATATAGTTGAAAAGATAGAAAAAAGTCCTTGTTATTTATGTGCCAGAATGAGAAGAGGCTTTTTATATAATAAGGCTCAAGAACTAGGTTGCAATAAAATAGCACTGGGACATCACTTTAACGATGTTATAGAAACAACACTTCTTTCAATGTTATATGGCTCTGAAATAAAAACTATGATGCCAAAACTTCATAGTGATAACTTTGAAGGAATCGAATTAATAAGACCGTTATACATGGTAAAAGAAGAATCAATAATATCTTGGAGAAACACCAATGATTTAACATTTATAAATTGTGCATGCCGTTTCACAGAAGGTTGTTCTCTAGTAAATGATGGAACTAGTAAAAGAAAAGAAGTAAAAGAATTAATAAAAAATCTAAAAAAAGTCAATAAAAATGCAGATTATAATATTTTTAAAAGTCTAGATAATATTAACTTAGATTGTGTATTAGGTACTAAAAAATATGGAGAATATAAAAGCTTTCTAGAAGATTATGACAACAAAAAAGGCATTTAGACTACTCCCTAAATGCCGATCTATATACAGGGGATCTTTACTAAACCTGTAAACCTTCCCCACTAATATAATATGACAAAATGCAAAAAATATACATAAAATTTAAAAAAATATAAATAAGTGCAAAGATATCAAAAGTATATCTTTTTTTATACTAAATAATGCTTCCAAAATTGATAGTTGTAACTTAAAATTTCTATGATGATTTATCAGAAAAAATATCAATTTGTTAGTATTTTGATATAGATTATTAATAATTGTGTAATAAGAAATTATTAAAAAGGAAATTAGAATTAAGTCACAATAACTATTGTAAACTATATGTAAAATTATAGCACATTACTTGCTAAATTAACTATATATGCTGTACAATGTAACCATAAGAGGATACTCTTAAAATATATAAAGATGGGAGGATATCAATATGGCTTTTAATATGAAAGAAGCAACGTATGGTAGAGATCGAGGAGGGATTAGTGGATTAATAACTGATTACAATAATGATTTAGCAAACCTAAGAACTAGATTAACTGGTGATAAGTATCAACAATTGCTATCTACTATTGATGCGAATTGGTCAGGTGCTGATGCAGATAGCTTTAAAAAAGCAATTGAAACTGAAATTAAAAACGTAAAATCACAAATTGACACTTATCAACGAAAAATTGGAGAGACATTAAACCAAAGTTATAGCGATTTCATTAAATTTCAATCTGGTAACAAATTTTAAATATAATTTTATATAAAGGAGTGATATTATGGCAGTAGGTATAAACGCAAATGGTATTCAAAAAATAAAGTCAGCTATGGAAGATTATAGAAAAGATATTTATATTCATAATAATATAGCAGCAACTAATGCAAAATTAACCGCAGCTTTTAAAGGTACTAATATAGAATCTCAAGTAAAATCATTAGCTAAACAGGTAGTGACAGAGATTGACAATTCTATGCAAACAATAATGAAGGATTTTGAATCTAAAATATCAAACGTAGCTGAGAACTACAAAAAGAATGATTTATCTGAATCAGTAGTTAGCGAAGCTATAAAATCAATTAAAAGTTAATTATCATAAAAATGATCTTTTATAGATCTTTTTTTTTCGACAATTTGACAAATTAAATACAATGTTCATATAAATCTTCATCAAACAAAAAGATTGCTAAATGCAATCCTAACTTATAAGTACCAATCTAGTTCCATTTCTAATATTAGTATTAATTAATAATTTATCAGACAAATACATTTCTAACGTATCAACGTTGTATAGAGAATTGGATTTAGATTGAGGTAATTCACCATTTGATAATTCAAAAATAGCCTCATTTAATAAATTAATAATATTTCCTATCTTTTTATTTATAGGCAAGTAAATTTGATATGTTTTATCTATTTCTGGAACAATTAATTCTACTAAGACTTTATTTTTAATATTGACCACCTTCTTCGTTATGAGTACCAATACACTTCATCAGAGAATATTCACCATCTATAATTGCATATGACACACCATTAAAATCCTCTGAAACATCACATTTTTTCATATTTGGAATTTTTATGGATGTTTGAATTCCTACATCTTTGCCTATCCAAATACCAGATTTATTATTAACGGTATCATACCATTTTTCTTTCATAATCCTTTTATATGATGAATAATTATCCACAAAGATAAAATAACTATTTTTATAGGAATTAAGATTATTAAATATACTAAATAATGCATCTATCCCTTCATCTAAAACCTTATCATAAATATAACCAATACCAATTAATACATAAATCTTAGTTAACTCATTTTCCTTTTCATTCTTACTAATAAGGTCGATATTTTTTGTAAATTCACCATTAATATAATCTATATTTAATTGTTCAGTTATACAATCCACAAAGTCAAATACCTTGAGTTTAATATTAGGAATATTGGATAATGTTTTTACAAAATCTATAATAAAACCAGTATCAATAACTATGTTATTACCAATAATTTGTGTAATATGATTAGCAATAAAATTATATTTTAATATTGAAGCATCTTTTATTTTAATTCCAATTGGAACGTTAGTTATTTCATCTATATAAGCAGATAATGATTCAGCTGTTACATTCATAGGAATTATTGGGATAGCTGGGTTTTTCTTGTATGATTGAGAAAGTTTTTCAGATATTTCTTTTATAGTATCACTAATTTTGTCTGCTAAGTAAATATAAGCTGTTTGAAATTCAAATACTTTTTCACCAACTGTAGAAAGACCCCTACCAAAGTATTTAGCAGGTTTCAGTCCATTAGGTGCGTTCATTACGAATTTATAGTCAAAGTCATCAGCTACTTGTAACATAATTTTATTTGCAAATGATTGAGATATTCTTGATCTTACAGAATTAGGTGCTACAGCAGTTAATATAAATATTATTCCATATTTTGAACTTTCTCTTAAAAGATGTGCAAAATAATCATCATAAGTTCCATAATTTTCAATAAATGCTTCATATCCATTTAAAACACAGACAATTAAAGGAAGTTTTGTTTCACTATTTTTAATATATGAGGAGTATCTACCGTCAAAATCAGAGAATAATTCTTTCCTCCTATTAATTTCCCTCTCCAACATCAAAAAGCAATTTTTAATTTTATCTTTCTCTTCGATTAATACTATATCACCAATATGTGGCATATTAGAAAATGATTTAAGAGTCTCTGCACCAATATAGAAGTTAACTTCATCAGATGTATGATAAATACAAGATGAATATATTAACGTCATTAATAAATTTTCTTTACCACTACCAACGTTTCCAAAAATTAATAAGTTTCCATTATTTGTTAAATCAACAGTTAGCATATTTTGATATTGAGTTGTGGGGTCATCATACTCACCAATCAATGGATTAATTTGGTAAGGGGTAGCCTGATATTTATACTTAGCTATAACGTTTGATAAATAAATTTCTTTAGGTATGCTTGGCATCCATAATTGTCGAAATGTAATATTCTCTCTTTTTGCTATATTATATAAATACTTCACCACATTTGTTAATTGGTCCCCTAAATTAACAATGTTATCTTGCTTAACAGTATCATTAATCTTTTTAATAACATTACCATTGTTATCAATAAAATTGATAGAGTCATCAATATTTTTTAAGATTCTATCTGTAGGAACATATTTAGCACCGCTCCATGCTGATTGTCCAAGCTCAAATAATTCATTATATCCAACTTGTAAATAGAATCTACCTGTTTCTTTTATGTTAGCTGCATCAGGTCTCTTTAATAATTCATTACTATCTTCAGCTGTTTGAACTTTTAAAGCAATTTTGAATCTTGAGTTTGACCATATTTGATCATCAACAACACCAGCTGGTTTTTGAGTAGCAAGAATTAAATGAACACCTAAACTACGACCAATACGTGCCGCTGAAACTAATTCATTCATAAACTCAGGTTGTTGTGATTTTAGTTCAGCAAACTCATCTGAGATTATAAACAAATGAGAGATTGGCTCTTTAACCTTTCCTTCTCTATAAAATTTTTGATATTTGTATATATCAACAGTACTCTCACCTAATTTATCTCTAGCTTCATTAAACATTCTTTGTCTTCTTTTTAATTCACTATTAATTGACACTAAAGTACGATTCATCTCAGCCGTATCTAAATTTGTTATAGTACCTACAAGATGTGGAATTTTTATTCCTGTTTCTCTATTTTCAAAAGCACCAGCTAATCCTCCACCTTTATAATCGATTAATACAAATTGAACTTCATCTGGATGATAATTAACAGCCATAGATAATATAAATGTTATAATAAATTCTGATTTTCCAGAACCAGTTGCTCCTGCAATTAACCCATGTGGTCCATGATATTTTTCGTGTAAATCTATTTCAAATAATTTACCATCTTCGTGAACACCTAATGGAGTGTGAAGACTAATTGTGGGATCATTATTTTTCCATCTATTTAATATATTTAATTGCTCTATCTTACCAACTTTATACATCTCCAAAAAACTTAAAGTGGTAGGCAATGTATTACTTAATGTCATTGATCCAATCGGGATATTTGATATTATTTGTGAAAAATATAACATATTGCCATTAAAAAATTCAGGAGTAAAGTTATTTTGGTTAGATTCACTCAAATCTTTACCAAGTATACCACTTACACTTTGAGTTATTGAAATAAATTGATTACATTTACTTGGTAAATTTTGCATTGTAGGCTCAATCATCAATAAGGAAAAGCCTAAGTTTATGGTGCTATTTACTACTTTTTTTATAATGCCTAAATCTTTTATAGTAATATAGTTATCAGTTATTATTAGATAATATTTATTAAAGTTAATATATGCATTTTTACTATTTTCTATTTTTACTTTATCTAAATCATCATCATTTTCACTATTATTTTTAATTACATTTATTCTATCTTGATAAATTTTTTCTAGGTAGCTAGAAGTTTGTTTGGCTTCATCTTCATTGCTAGCAAAAAAATGTACGGTTCTATCATCACTACATAAGTGAGGTAGACATTTCAAATATTGCCATTTTTTTTCATTATCTTCGTTAGTTAAAATTACAATTTTTAAATCTATGCCACTATAATAACCAATAAGTTGTAGCAAAATATTATCAATAACATTTTGTCTATATTGATAATCGTAATTTATAATTAACGGTAAAATTTTATTTTCTATCAAAGAAGATGTTATAGGTACATTTTGAAGCATAAAGTCAGTATTTGCTATCTTCTCAACCTGGGAGCGTAAATTATCATCTTCCATTGAAAATTCTTCAATAGTTGCTTCCACTTTGATATCTGCCTTTTGATTTCCTAAACCCAACCTAAATGTTAAAAAATCATTGTCAGATATTTCTCTAGACCATACCTTATTAGTGCTGTTAATAATATTTTGTTGTAAATCAGTAGTATTTAGATTATTTTCGAGTAAAGTTTGTGTTTCTTTTTTTATGGCGTTATCTATATCTATTTGTTTTTTTTCTAAGTATTTTCCATATTTTTCCTGTCTTCTTTTTTCCCTCTTTTTAATTTTTCGTTTTTGATATTTATCCAATAAAATTGGAAAGCAAACCGTACCAATAATCATAAAGAAACATACCGATATTTCAGTTATTGTATTTAGAATATTACTTCTTCCTGTTGCTACGTTAAATATTGCAATAATACCAGTTATTGATGATGATATTCCCATCATAACAGTTGCACCTAAAGATAATATGGCAGGGGGACCATCATCTTTTACTGGGACAGGTGGGGTTTCAATTTTTATGATAGTCTTATTAATTGATCCTTTTAATCTAGGTGTGTGGAAGAAAGCTTGATTGTCATTATATAAATTTATGACTTTTTCCGTTTCTTTGACAGGGGTATATTTATTTTCTACACCAAGCATAGAAAATGTTTTTTTAGGATTAAGAGTTGTCTTAACACTATTTGATGGGTTCGTTAATTTTATAAATGTATTCATCCAAATTAATTTTAATCCATTAATGAAAACAACATCACCGATTTTTAAAATAGTTTTATGAACACGATAATTATTTACATATACATATGTGTCTTTATAACCGTTATCTTCTAAAACCCAGTAGTTATTATATCTATATATTTTTAAATGCATAGGAGATGTTATAAAACTATTTTTATAAGAAATATCGCTATTTTCATCATGAGATAAAATTAACTCTGTCTTATTACCAACTTCATATTCCATAAATTCTGCAGGTGTTTCAAAACAATAGAGCGAAACATTATAGTCCAAATCATTAAATTTTAATTGATACATTTCATCTTTTTCAATCTCTTTTTTTTCAACTTGTATTGCATCTTTGAATGCACTCATATCATAAGTACTAGAAATCATCCACTTGTTATTCTCTGCAGATAAGGTGATCGTCTCTTCCATACCAGTTGAGGAAACATAGTTTATTAAATATGCATCTTCTATTTTATCTGGAAGAGAAAATATATTTATTTTTGATTTATCAACTAAAAATAATTTCACGTATCTCACCCTCACTACATTCTTATTATATATAATATTGTATACTAATAGATGGAATCAGTAAAGAGAATTTTAAATTATATATACGAAATTTTTAGAGAAATCAATCATATGTCACACTCTTTAAAAAATTAAAGATATTTTTATAATTGAGTACATAAATATTCTTCAACTATTTGATTTGGACTTTTAAATCCTAATACTTTTTTAGCTATGTTATTATATCTGTCATTATATCTTTTTACTTTTATTTTCTACTGATTTAAACTCTTGTTTACTATAAAATCTTTTCCCATCTATTTTATGATTTCCTTTCACTTTCCCATTTTGCCACGGAGAATATGGTCTAGTTCTTTTATGTTTGATTCCAAGTGTTTCTAAAGTCCTTTCAAATAGTGTTGGTTCATCTGTTTTAATTTGATTGTTTACAAATTGATTTGTATTAGTTCACTTTTTTCATCCACAATCTCTAATATTCTTTTTCTTGAATATTCATCAATAGCTGTTATTTGATAATATTTTTTATCCATTGTATCAAACTTTAAACACCATTTTGGGACATATTTTATATTCACTTGTACTTTATTTTCTGGATGCTGTCTCTTATTTCTTTATGCTTTGCATAACCGACTCTTCGTTTTATTTTTTCTTTTAGTATTTCTCTTATCTGTTTTACCATAGAACCGTAGCTTCTTTTATATCCGTATCCGCATTTTTTTAATTGAACATATACCTCAGCTAAGCCATAATTTCCATATCTAGACTTTACCTTTTTTATTAAACTTACTTTTTCTGTATGGGCGTTAGGATGATTATGTGGTTTTTTAAATTTTAATGCTATACTTCTCACAGTACCATCATACTTTTCTAGTTGTCTATACACAAATTTTCTATTTGTATGATACCTTCTTGCCGCATTTGTCACTCCATTTTTTATTGCATATTCACATAATCTCTTTCTATATCTCATTTCTTCTGTTATAATCTTCATAGATACCACTCTTTCGTATAATTTTGTCTATTCAATCAAATTATACCAGATGATATCTTTTTTTATTTTTCCATACTATGTTATACTATAGAAAATAAATGAAGGAAGGTCTAGATATGAATAATGAAATAAAAAGAAAATTAGAAGAAGAACAAGAAGAAATTAAAAACTTATGGAGGTCACTTTGACTGCGATAATAAAAAAAATCAAATAAAAGAATTAGAAAAAGAAACTATAAGAGAAGACTTTTGGAATAATAGAGAAAAAGCAGAACAAACTATAAAAGAAATAAATAATTTAAAAGATGTAGTAGAACCACTAGAAGCTACAACAAATGAAATATCATCTTCTCTAGAATTATTAGAATTATTAAAATTAGAACCAGATCAAAATCTATTAGATAACCTAGTAGAAGATACTAAAAAATTAACAAAAAAAATAGAATCAATAAGATTACTTCTATTATTAAATGGAAAATATGATCATGAAAATTGCATTTTAGAAATTCACCCAGGAGCTGGAGGAACAGAATCTTGTGATTGGGCCGACATGTTATATAGAATGTATCGAAGATGGTGTGAAAGAAAAAATTATAGTATTGAAGTTCTAGATTACCAAGAAGGTGATGAAGCTGGTATTAAAAGTGTTACAATTTTGGTTAAAGGGAAAAATGCCTTTGGTTATCTAAAAAATGAAAAGGGAGTACACAGATTAGTCCGACTATCACCATTTGATTCCAATAACAGAAGGCATACTTCCTTTGCCTCAGTAGAAGTAACTCCAGATATAAAAAAAGATATTGACATAAATATTGATGAAAAAGACTTAAAAATAGATGTCTATAGATCAACAGGAGCTGGAGGACAAGGAGTAAATACAACAGATTCAGCTGTAAGAATTACTCACTTACCAACAAAAATAGTTGTAACTTGTCAAAATGAAAGAAGTCAAATCCAAAATAAAGAACATGCCATGCAAGTATTAAAAACAAAATTATTGATTCTAGAAGAAGAAAAACAAAAACAAGAACTTGATGGAATAAAAGGAGATCAACTTCATATCGACTTCGGTTCTCAAATTAGAAGTTATGTAATGCATCCATATTCAATGGTAAAAGATCATAGAACCGGAGAAGAAACAAGTAATGTTACAAAAGTTCTAGATGGAGAAATAGATGAATTTATTGAAAGTAATTTAAAAAGGAGTGCATAATTATGTTTTGGACAAGAAAAAAAAGACTAGAAGAACTAAATGAAAAAATAAAAAATAAATCAAAGATAAAAAGATATTTTAGTTTTTTCTTAGGTTGTTTTACTCTAGCAATAGCATTTAATCTTTTTCTAGCCCCAAATGATATAGTATCAGGAGGAGTTGGCGGAATATCAATAATTTTAAACGAGTTCTTCCCAATAAATAAGTCAATCTTTATCCTAGCAACAAACCTAGTCCTTTTAGCAATCAGTTATAAATTTCTAGGAGTAGAAAAAACAAAAGGTTCTATTCTAGGAAGTTTACTATTTCCATTTTTTGTAGAATTAACCGCAAATATTAACCAAACTCTAAATATAGATAATAAAGATCTCCTTTTAGCGGCAATATTTGCTGGAGTATTATATGGATTTGGTTCAGGTATAATATTTAAGTCAGGTTTCACAACCGGAGGAACAGATATATTAAATCAAATTGTTTCAAAATATTTAAAAATTAGTATGGGAAAAAGCATTTTATTTATAGATGGAGCAATTATATTAACATCAGGAATAGTATTTGGTTGGACAAAGATAATGTATTCAATTATAGTTATTTACTTGTTAAGTTATATTTCAGATAGAGTAATATTAGGTGTATCTGATAATAAGGCATTTTATATAATTACTGAAGAAGAGACCAAGATCAAAGAATATGTAATAAACTGTCTAAATCATAGTGTAACCATATTTAATGCCAAAGGAGGATATAAAAAAGAAAAACAAACAGTATTGTTATGTGTATTACCAACTAGAGATTATTATAGACTAAAAGAAGGTATACATGAAATAGATCCAGATGCATTTTTTGTAGTAACAGATGCTTACGAAGTATTTGGAGGGGAATAATGAAAATAAAAACAAACAAAGAAGTAAGAAGATATCTAACAATGTTTTTATCACTTTTACTATCAGCAATTCTATTTAATTTATTGATATTAAAAGCAAATATTGTATGTGGAGGAGTTAATGGTATCGCAATCATCATAAACCATATTTACAAGATAAAACCATCAATCATAATTTTTATAATATCTGTATTACTACTAATCTTTAGTTTGTTTTTTTTAGGACTAAAAAGAACATCTGGTACCATCGTTGCGACTATAACTTATCCTATACTAGTAGAAGTAACATCATACTTAACACAATATATAAAAATTGATATAAGTGATTTATTTTTAATATCTATATTCATAGGAGTAATTGGAGGTCTATCCAATGGCTTAATGTACAAAACAGGTTTTAGTAACGGAGGACTTCCCATAATAAGTCAAATATTATATGAAAAATTAAAGTTTCCAATCAGTAAAACTTCATTCTTTATAAATGGAATAATAGTTTTAATAGGAGGATTCTACTTTGGCTGGAATATGGTAATGTATGCTATAATCATACTCTATATAAATAGTTTAATGATTGACAAAATTATGTTAGGTACATCAAATAATAAAGCATTCTACATAATAACAAAAAAGCAGGAAGAAATAAAAAAATATATAATAAACGGCCTAAATCATAGTGTAACTATATTCAATGTAGAAGGAGGATTTGAAGAAAGAAAAAATAAAGTCCTCCTAACAGTTATTCCAACCAGAGAATACTTTCTATTAACCGAAGGCATAAAAGAATTAGATCCAGATACATTTTTCTTAGTTTGTGATGCTTATGAAGTAAGAGGAGGTAAATAAAACTTGAAAAAATAACAAAGATATGATAAAATAATTGCACTTTTTAAAAGTGGGGGTTAATTATGATAACTAATAAGATGATCTTAATTCAAAATTATATTAATGGAGAAAGTACAGATCCATACGACCTAGATTATCTAGAAAATAATAAAAATTTTATGTTAAAAGTATTAAAAACTACTAAAGATGAAAATATGTACTACTTCTGTTCAGAAGAGTTAAAAGAAGACTATATTTTCATTAAAGAAGTTATCAATATTTTTAAAGATGACTTAGCATTTGTAACAAAAATAGGTGAAGAACGCATAGAAAAAACAAGTTCCGATGAAGAGAGAATGGATCTACTTGTAACCCTAAAAAACTTAACAACATCACACCAAGATTATCTAGAACAAAATATTAATTATGGAATTATGCTACACGTTGAATATATTAGTAAAAGAACAGATATAGAAGCTTGTAAAATAAAATTACAACTTGATGATGAACTAGGTTTAGGTTTTTCGATTATTACAGAAGATTACGAAAATGAATCAGTCAAAAAGTTTATTGCCGAATCAATGATTAGAGAAATTTTTTATGAATTAAATAAAGATGATTTAGAAACTATAATGCATAACGGATTAACAAAAGAACAACTACAAGGCCTAAATAAAAATACTTATTTAATAAATATTTTAAGATCCTATGACAAGGACTTATCATTCTACGTTAGTAATAATTTAAAATTATTAGAAGAACAAAAGAAGAACATAAATACTATTATAAAAAATTGGAATAACTATACAAATAACGAAATAGAAGATAAAGGTGAAAGAGTATATGAGGCAGTAAACAATTATATGGACGAAAATATAAATGAATTTCCATATCCTGTAATTAACATAATTTACTCTATCGCAAGTGAACTAGATAAACTTGATATTATAAAAGCCTATGATGCAGATATGGAACAAGATGAAGTGTTCAAATCCATAATAGAAAATAACTATATAGATAAAAGTAACATGAACTTTATTCAATTAACACATTATCGCAATATAAAACATATGATGCAAGAAATTTTAATGTCTAAAGAAAACATCAAAAAAAATCAAGAAAAAGGTTGCAAAGTCTATACTTTTACCAACTTTCAAAATAATCAAAAACGTTAACTGTAAAAATTTAGAAGAAACCATCTTCTTCTTTTTTTATGTCGAATATTGTGGTATAATACATATACTAAGGAGGTTAATGTTATGGATCTAATTAGATTAAAAAATGTAAATAAAAAATATAAAAATGGTGTAACTGCTATTTATGATTTGTCCTTATCAATAAAAAAAGGATCATTTGTCTTTGTTATAGGCGGTTCAGGATCAGGAAAATCAACATTAATAAAAATGTTATATAGAGAAGAAAAACCAACGAAAGGACAAATAGTAGTAGGTGGAGTAAATGTTGCGAAACTAAGAAATAAAAAAGTCTACAAGCTAAGAAGAAAACTAGGGATTGTTTTCCAAGATTATAGATTGTTACCAAAATTAACAGTGTTTGAAAATGTAGCCTTTGCAATGGAAGTTATAGGGGCGACAAAACAAGAAACAAGAACAAAAACACTAAAAGCAATTGAGATAGTAGGATTAAAAAATAAAGTTCACAATTATCCAGATCAATTATCAGGAGGGGAACAACAAAGAGTTGCAATAGCTAGAGCTATCGTAAATAATCCAAAATTACTATTATGTGATGAACCAACAGGAAATCTAGATCCAGAAATGAGTATGGAAATTATGAAAGTTCTAGAAGATATTAACAATAAAAAAGGAACAACAATTTTGATGGTTACTCATGATAAAGATATAGTTAATAAAATGAAGAAACAAGTCATAACCCTAAAAGATGGTCGACTAGTTAATAATCAAGAGAAAGGAACATATAGCGATGAAGATATTTAGAATGTTATCAAGAAGCATTAGAGATGCTTTCAAAAGTGTATTTAGAAATTTTAGTCTTTCTCTAGCATCAATATCATGTATTACAATAACACTAATTATAGTAGCTGTTTCAATTATTGCCTCACTAAATGTAGAAAATTTTGCTAAAGAGATTGAAAGTGATTTAACTATCGTTGTATTCCTTGACTCTGACACAACAAAAGATGAGGTAAAAGATTTAACAAAAGAAATAAAGAATACAACAAACGTTGAATCAGTAACCTTCCAAGGAAAAGAAGAAGTAAAAGATCAAATGTCTAAAGAATCAGATACTTTCAAATCAGTTATGTCAGAATGGAGTAAAGAGGATAACCCATTAAAGGACACATTCAAAATAAAAGTAAAAGATGCAACAGAGATATCACATACAGCCAAAACAATTAAAAAAATGGATAAAGTATCACTTGTTAGATATGGTGAAGGAATGGTTGATAAATTAGTAAAAGCATTTACATCAATTGAAAAAGTAGCTTATGGAGTAGTAATAGCACTAGTAGTAGTTACAGTATTCTTAATTATCAATACAATAAAATTAACTATCTTCTCAAGAAAAAGAGAAATAAGTATTATGAGATTAGTAGGAGCAAGTAACTTCTCTATAAAAACACCATTTATTATTGAAGGAATGTTTTTAGGTTTAATAGGTTCAATAATACCAGTACTTTTAACAACATTTGGTTACTTAGCATTCTATAAACATTTTGATGGATATTTATTTACAAAACTAATAGAACTAATAAAACCAGAACCATTTATATATACTACATCAGGCATAGTTGTAGTAATTGGTATTCTAGTAGGTATGATAGGTAGTGCTAGTGCAGTAAGGAAATATTTAAAGGTATAATGATGAAAAATATAATAAAGAAAACAATTAATATTTCACTAGTAATATCACTAATTGCACTACCATTAAATGTATCTGCTAAAACAGTTAAACAATATGAAGATGAAGCAGCCAAGTATGCGCAAGAACTACAAGAAAAAAAAGATAAGATAGCTAAAAATGATGCAGAAGTGGCAGAAATCAAAAAAAATATTGCATCAATTGAATCACAAATAACAGATGCAGAAAACCAAATAAAAACACTAGAAGCAGAAATAGAAAAAAGTAATAAGGAAATAGAAAATAAAAAGGAACAAAGTAAGAAAATAATGAAATATTTTCAAATTATAAATAGTGGAAATACTTACTTAGAATATATTTTTGAAGCAAATAGTGTAACTGATATGATATATAGAATATCTGTTGTAGAACAACTAACTGAATATAATCAAAAAGTAGTTAACGAATTAAATGAGTTAATAAAAACTAATAATGAAAAGAAAGAACAACTAAAATCAAAACAAGAAGAGCTAGGTAATTTAAAGAAACAACTTGAAAGTGAAAAAGAAAGAATAGATGCTGATACAGCAGCAACAAAAGTAGGTATGCCGACACTAGAAGAACAAATAAAGGCAGCAAAATCAAATGCAGCTTACTATAAAAATCTTGGTTGTGGTGCCAATGAGGATATTTTTGCTTGCCAATACAGAAAACAACAAAGTTCATCATCATCGTCAGTTCCAAGTGCTGGAACCTTCTCAAGACCAATTGAATATGGATATGTAACAAGAGGTGTAGGTGGAGGCCATATTGGATATGATCTAGGTAGTAGCAATAAGACCATTCCTATTTATCCAGTGGCAGATGGACAACTATATTTTGCAGGATATGATAATGCAGGAGCATTAATTGTAATAATAAGACATAATACAGGAAGTGGATATTTATATTCAACTTATGCACATATGTCCAGTTTCAGTGGGGCAGTTTCAGGATATGTAAAGTCAAGAAGAGGAACAAGTGAAAGTATTACAAATGGACCTATTATAAGCCGTAATACAACAATTGGTAATATGGGATCAACTGGTAACTCTACAGGTCCACACTTGCACATAGAAATGGCTACATGTAGTTGGCATAGTCAAGGAGGTTGTTTAGGATACAATGCCTATCTGAATAGAATTGTAAATCCAAATAGATACATAACGTTCCCATCAAGGTGGACAAACAGATAAAACAGCATTGCTGTTTTTTTCTTGTCTTATAAAGAACAATACTATATTATATATTGCAATAGGTGATAGCATGGAATTTAAAGAATTAAGAAAACTAAATAATTTAGAAAAAATATATATGATTAAAGAATATATAGGAGTTTATCTTGCTTTAATGCTGAAAAATGATAAAGAAAAGCAAAAAAAGTTATTAAAAAGCTTAAAAAAGTATTTAGAAACAATCAAAATTGAAAATGAAATATATAAATTTTTAGAAGAAAACCAAGACAAAATAAGTGATCAAAATGAATCGGACAAATTACTTGACCAAATAGACTTAATTCATGAACGAACATATAAATATTACGACAAAATCTTATTAAATTGCGAAGAAAACTACGATAGAGAATATGACATAATTCCATATCAAGATTTTAATACAATTGTAGAAAATGATAGTATGATAAGCAAAATAAAAGGACTTACATTAACGATAGATGACATAAAAGCATTTTACAATCATGAACAAGTAGAAATATTAATAAAACAACGAAAAATAATAGATGAAAATGAAAAAAAAGCAATGCCATTCTTTGGTGCTTTTCCAATCGAAAAAGATGGAAAACTAATAGATATAAAAATATGCGTTCCAAAAATAAAAAATTTGAAAACAGCATTAATAAATGTTCACGAATTAAAGCATGGCTTAGATTTGTTACCACAATTAGGAAAAACATGCGAAAAAATGAATTATGAACAAAGAGCCAAAGAAAAAGAAAAGCAGTTTGTTAAAGAATATTTATCCAAAAAATAAAGGTGATTACTTTTTCACCTTTTTAAGTTTCTATTTTTAACGCTTGTCCAATACTTAACGTATTACTAGTTAAATTATTTAAAGATTTGATTTTATCAACAGAAATATTAAATTTTCTAGAAATACTCCATAGAGTATCCCCCTTTTGTACTGTGTAATAAGTTGTACCACTAGAAGCTGGAATATTTAACACTTGCCCAATACTAAGAACATTTCCACTCAAGTTATTAGCCCTTTTAATCGTATCAACAGAAACATTAAATTTTCTAGAAATACTCCACAAGGTATCCCCCTTTTGAACTGTATATAAAATATTATCATCACTAGAAGGCACCTTTAAAATTTGCCCAATTACTAAGTTATTACTAACTAAATTATTTAGGGACTTAATTGTATCAACAGAAGTATCAAACTTTCTAGAAATACTCCACAAAGTATCACCTTTTTGCACAACATATGTACCGGACTCTATATCCTCTTCTTCTCCAGTAACACAAGAATCAAGATTACCATACAAATAATCTATAACAGTCCAAGTTTGATTATTAACAATTCCAGATGTTGTAAGTCCATTATTATATTGGAATCTTTTTACCGCATTTTCTACTTCATTATCAAAATTAGAAGTAATGTTACCTGTATAATATAATAAAGCCTTAAGTTTTTGTTGCAATCTTGAAACATCACTTCCACTATCCCCGAGTTTTAATGTAGGATTATTAACATCAGAATAGAAACTAACCTCAGTAGAAGAAAGTAAAAATTCCCATAACTCATTGTTAACTATTCCATCTTCTTCTAAACCAAGTTCTTTTTGCAAAGCTTTAACACCAACTTCTGTAGCAGGTCCAAATTTTCCCGTTACAACAGGATTATAAAATCCAAGTTGTTTTAATTTTTCCTGTAAAGTTTTAACTAATGAAGACTCATCTCCTAACTGTAGTTTGATATCCATAAATCTATCACCTCTCTAAATTATATTCATTAATTTCCTAGATATTATATATAATATACTGAGGTGAAATATGGCAAAGGGATATTTAAAAGTAAATGTCTATAGTGATACGGTAGCAAATCCAATTGCTAATGCAACTATAGATATTATAAAAAATGGAGAGGTAATAGATAGTGTTAAAACAAACGAAAATGGTGAAACAGAGAAAATAACTCTAAACACTGTTGATAAATCATATTCAGAAGAAGAACAATATGAAGTAAAACCATATGAGACATATGACTTATTAGTAAAAGCACTAGGATTACGAGATAAAAAGATCGAAGGTGTTCAAATACTTGCTGATACAACGTCACTACAGGAGGTTTATCTAGAATCGATAGATGAGGGGGAAGGGGAACAAACAGATGTAATAACACCAAACACTCTCTGGGGAAACTATCCTGAAAAAATCTCAGAAGATCAAGAAGAAACTGAAACAGGAATTACAACCTATGTCTTGCAAAGAGTTGAAGTACCGCAAAACATAATAGTTCATGATGGTACACCTAGTAATACCAGTGCCAAAAACTACACAGTACCATTCATAGATTACATCAAAAATGTTGCTAGTAGTGAAATATATAGTACGTGGCCAGAAGAAACAATTAAAGCAAATGTTCTAGCAATCATTTCGTTCACATTAAATAGAATTTACACAGAGTGGTACCGAAATAAAGGATATGATTTTACAATAACTTCAACACCCACATATGACCAAAAATATACAAGAGGAGGAACAATATTTGAACCTATATCGAATATTGTTGATGATATCTTTAATAATTATCTAAAATCAGGAATTATGCCTAATCCTCTTCTAGCTCACTATAAAAATAAAACTAGTGAAAAGGGATATTTAAGTCAATGGGGTTCAAAAAATCTAGGAGACAAGGGATATAATGCCCTAAGAATTTTACAGTACTATTATGGAAATAACATTAATATATACGAAGCAGAAGTAACAGAAAATTACCCATACTCTTTCACAACTAATTTAAAAGAAGGTGATTGCAGTAATGATGTATATATCTTACAAAATGCACTAAATTATATTAGAGGTAGTTACCCAGGAATACCAGTGATTGAAAATCCATCAGGTAAATTTGATAAGCAAACAAAAGATGCAGTAGAAGTATTCCAAAAAGTGTTTAACCTATTAAGAACAGGAATAGTAAACTATCAAACATGGTACAAAATATCATATATCTTAACTGCAGTAACAGATATGACAGAAAGTATTTATAAATAAAAAAACTATAATAGTATTATTTTCTAAATCATAGAATTATGTAGGAGGTGACTATGAACGAATTAAATAATACAGCTACATCAGTTGGTACATATAATAATATCCCAACAGCCCTTACTTCAAATACTTCTGTAGTCAATCTTGTAGAGGGACTTACATTAGAAAAAGAGGCAGATAAAATAAATTGGGTTGATGGAAATCTTAAGTATACAATAACTATCAAAAATGAAGCAGATAAAGACTATGTAACACCAAAAGTTACGGATATTATTGATACAGACAAAGTTGAATTTGTAAAAGGTAGCGTTACCATAAATGGAGTAGCTGCTACAGAACAACAATATAATTATGAAGAAGCATCACATACACTAACAATTAATCTAGATACCATAACACCCTCATCAAGCTCTACAATTACGTTTCTTGTTACGAAGAAAAATGGATAACTATTTCTATTTAAGAAGTAGATCAATATTGAAATGTGAGAGTAGAGAATGTTTCAAAAGTAATTATGTTACAGTCATATGTCCACCAAAAAGAACATACGGAGGATGTGCAACCCCATTCTGGAGAATTTAAGAATCACTATATGTGATTTTTTTCTATTCTTCAATATTCCAAACTATTGATGTAGTATACTCTTCGTTAACAAACAAAGGATTATCCTCTAGATTTAACAACAAACCCTTTTCAACAGACCAAGTTAAATTATAAACTTCTGGGCTACCATTATTTGAATTTCCTGTAAAAACTAAGGTTGGATCTTCTCTCAAAGTAAGAACATTATCATCAAAATCCTTAAATACAATTGCATTAGTAAGTTTAAACCCATTATTTGAAACCATTTCCTTAATTACTCTTGCATATAACTTCCAAGGTGTACTATTTACTCTACTATCAACTATTTTTAAACTAGTGGAATCACTTTTAGGTAAAATAACAGGAAAAGTAGAAATAGGATTTAAAGAAAACACAACATTATTAGGAGCACTAGCTATTGTAAGTTCCCCATCATATGGAGTAGTAATAACTCTACTTTTATATATAAAACTATTAGAAACACAAAAAACAATTTCAATTTCTGTATTATCACTAATAGTATCACTTAAAGTATATTTAAAAATACCATCACTATCGGTTTCTACTATATCTAAAACATTACCATATTTAATTAAAACAGAACCATCACTTAAAGCATGTCCACTAATCGTAGTAGAACTAGAATTTATATGATAAACATTGATAGGAAAAGAACCAATAGAAAATTGTTTTCTTCCTTGAAATACAAAATTACTTAAATCAGGTAATAAACTAACTTCATCGTCTGTAAGATTATGGGAATCAACACTAGTAGTTGTAGCTGTAAAATTACCACTAATGTTAATTGAATCACTATCTTTATACCAAGAATAATCAGGTAAATTATTTATATCACCAGCACTTTCAATACTAGTAGAATTAGCCCACATATTTAATCTATTAAATGAAAATGAATAACTTAAAGAATTATTAGTATAAAAGTTATTAGCATTTTTACTATAAAAAAACAACACTCTCAGGATTATTTATTATAAATTTTTGATTAGAACCCTTAAAATGAATATTGTAATTATCACTAGGTGTACTTGTATAAGTATTAATAATTGAAACATTAGCTCCCTCATTAATAGTAAAGTTACCAAAAACAGCCCACATCGGAATTCTTTGATGTTTATTTTCTATAAAATTAAATGTCGCTCTATCATCAATTAAAACATTAGTAGCCCCAGTAATGGTATTACCAGAAAAACCATTAGCCGTTATTAAACTAACTACAGCATCATGAAGAATATAAAAATCAAGCCTAAAAGTACCTCTCATAAATTCATTATAAGTACTGGATATATTAACATGACTATTAGGAAGAAATTTTATATATGGATCACCCGTATCATTTCTAAAATAAAATACAGCATAATTTTTAGAATCACTTGATATTATAGTATTTCCACCAATCTCAATATGATCAGCTTCAAATGCCTCTTGAGCTTCCACTCACTCTGTATCTTCAATTACTATATTACAGTCTATAGCTCTAATAGTACCATAGGGATTAAACCCCATTTCAACTCCTTTAAACGAAATATTATTATATTCAACACAAACATTTTTATATGTTGTATAAACAGGAACATATATAATTCCATTAGGATTTATATAAACCACATCCATATTCTTAACAATTATATTCTTATTAGTTGTGCTAGCAGTAATAACATCAGAATCAGAAGAACTATTAATTCCAGTAAAAGTATAGCGCATATTTAAATAAGTCCCATCAATAACAACTTTTTCCTTATTACTATTAATTACAAATCCAGAAGTTAGAGTAATGTCATTACCAAAATAAATATAAGTATAATTATTATCTTCCTCCAAAGCTGTTTTTAATTCATCACTATTTGAAACAACAACAGTGCTATTATTAATAATAAGCATAATATCACCTTTCTTCACAATAATTTATGAAAAATATTTACTCGTGAATAATTAGTTTGTATTGGTTATTAAAAGAACAGTTAATAACATACACAATAACAAGTTCTCATATTTATAAATTATGGTTCTACTCTTACTATTTATAGTAATAAATTAATTGAGTATTGAACAGTTATATGATAAAATACGAAAAACAAAAGACAATGGATATTAAAAATAGTAATATAAATAAGGTGATTAAAATGATATATTGTTTTGATAAAGATTTACCATGGGATTACTCTAAAAAAGAGATGAAAATATCTAAGAAAAAAGGTAATGGTATTTTATATGATAGTTTCCTAAAAAGATTTATTGATTTTAATGGGAACATTTATGATATAAAAGAAAAAACGGTATTTCCTAGAACTGGTGTATACCAAATTTACAGTATGAATAATGAAATAATAAGACAAGGTGGGATCCCTATTGTTAATAATGAACAACTAGAAATGATAGATAATTGGCCAATTTACTATAAAGATAATAAAAAAAGTATAATAATAAAAGGGTGCAATTTAACTGACGCTGATTGCGTGAAAGAAATAGAAGAAGTTTACGGAAAAGAGATATTTATAAAAACTAAATCAAAAGACTTTAGTGGCATTATTCCCACAGAATTATTATTGGATAGAGAATGTGTTCTTTATAAAGCTTTATCACATCATTTAGGTGATGACTTTATTATAAGCAAAAAAGTTGATATTGTTGAAGATAAGTATGGCAAAAAAGAATATAGATGTTTTGTTGTTGATAATGAAGTATATAATATATCTAGATATACAACATCTGTTCTTCATGAAATAGATCCAAAAGTTTTACAAAAAGCCAAAGAGATTACAAAAAATCTTAAAGATGGATTTGCTAATTCTTATGTTTTAGATTTATTTGAATATCAATTAGATGAGAAAACTTATATAGATGTTGTAGAATTTAATCATATTTCTGCTTCTGGTCCATATTTATATAATTCATATACTGAAAAAAGTAATGACCTACTACATTCTGATAAAATGAAAATATCATCTGAGTTTATCGATAAAATCAAAGAATGTACAACTACTGGCAAAGTAATAGATGATAGACAAAATTTGTATGATATTCCTAATGGATTTTCTAACGATCTAAGAAGTATATACTTTACTGGAGATATAGGAGCTACTTGGATTTATAGTCATGAATTAACAGAAATAGATTTTAGTAGACATGATCCGGTTTACGATTTTTCAAAAGCTGAGGAACTTGATGATGATTATGACTATTTACCAACACAAGAAGAAGCAGATTTGTTAAAACAACTATCTGATGAAGAGATTAAGAAAATAGATGATTTAATAAATAAAAATGTAGTAAAAGTGAAGAAAATTAAATAAAAAAGAAACTAGTCTTTATGAACTGACTAGTTTTAATTTTATAAAATTAAATATTATATTTTTTTATCAATACACTTATATCTGAAAATGTAGCATCAGAACTTCCATCACTATCTATTTCTGTTTTTAATTGTAAATCTAATGGGTTTACAATCTCCAATATATTTACTTTTGAAAAACTCATTTCAGGTATATTTCCCTTTTTTAATTCAAAGATAAAATTATCTACCTTTTGATCATTAGTTACATCATATAAATAAAATGAAGCACCAACTGTTGAAGTAACATCTGATATTTTACCACTCAAAGTTATTTCATAAACACCGGCCTTTTGAATACTAATAGTTCTACTATTATTAATTGCAAAGTAATCAGTTGTATCTGGTACCTTTTTTTGTGTACCTAATATAGCCACTCCAGCCACAGTAGTTTCAAGAAAATTTACAAAAATCAAACCATCATATAAAGATGTTCCACCTGTACCAGGATCACCCTTATCACCCTTAGGACCTGTTTCTCCTTTTTCTCCAACAGGACCTTGAGGTCCAACATCACCAGTGTCTCCTTTAGGTCCTTGAGGTCCAACATCGCCTTTTGCTCCTCTTGGTATATAAAAAGTAAGATGATGAATATTTCTATCAAAGTCATCTTGCACTTCAGCATCTTCATTAGGTTCAATGGTTTCAGTACCATCGATGGTAATTACTTGGCTTATTCCAATTTCACCAGGTAATCCTCTTGCCCCTGTGGTCCAGTTGGTCCGATTTTACCTTCTACTCCAGGACTGCCTCTAGGTATTTTAAAATTTAATACTACTTCTTTGTTAGTTCCAACATTTGTAACTAAAGATTCTGTATCAGGCTCTCCAGTTTCTGTTGTACCAACCTCAATTGTTGTTGGCCCATTTTCGCCTTTAGGCCCCGTAGGTCCAGTTGCGCCAGTAGATCCGGTAGGACCAATCTCTCCAGTTAGTCCTTGAATACCAGCCTCACCTTTAGGTCCAGTAGGACCGGTTAATCCTCTAACGAAGACATATTTAACATTTTTATTACACGTTTCATCTCTTTTTCTCATCTTATCACAATTATCATTATAGTTGCAGTTATTCATATGTACTCTCCTTTCTTTTATATACTATGAAAATTTACATAAATAAGTTATTAGACTAGCCTTATATTTCAATTTAACAGAAATATACGAGAATATTAATAATTATGTTATACTTAAATAGTAAAAACACGTTAATAAGGTAGTAAAGGAGAATAATCATGAAAAACATAATTATATTAGGCGTTGCAAGATCGGGTAAAACAACTTTAGCTAGAATGATTAAACAAAAATATTCAAATTATAATATAATAGATGGAGATTGTATAAGAACTACCTTTGAAAAAGTTATGCCTAAATTACATATAAATCACATTAATGGTGAGGGTATGACAGAAAAATTTCCAGAATTTTGTTCTAAATTATTTGAATATCAAGTAAAAGAACATAAAGGCCATTTTAATTATATTTTTGAAAGTTGTGATATAAGCCCATTTCAATTAAAAAATATTTTAATATCAAGGACACAATTGTTTTATTTTTAGGATATCCAAATTTAACTATTGAAGAAACCTTTAATAATTACAAAAAGTATGCATTAGAAAATGATTATATGACAAAAAAAACAGATAAAGAAATTATGGATAGAGCAATAATGTGGACCGAGAAAAGTAATAAATTAAAGGAAGAATGCTCGAAGTATAAAATAAGATTTATTGATGTATCATACAATCGTAATAATACTTTTGAAAAATTGATTGAGGAGTTATGTGATAATGAAGAAGTTGTTTGTTAAGTGGTTAGAATCAAAGGAAGATATTAGATATAATATTGAAAAATATAAAAATGGAGATAATATCCTATTTATTACAGGGTTAGTTGGTTCAGGTAAATCTACATTAGCTAAAGAACTAGGAAAGAAATATAATGCAACTGTTATTACTCAAGACTTTTTAGCGTGGAGTGATCATAACAATAGTCCAGAATGTACTTTTTTTGTGAATTTATTTCAAGAATTGTACCCTGAGACAATAAATTATTTTAAAAATAATGAATGGCGAAAGAGTAACTTAACATCAGAAGAAAAAAATATGTATAGAATAAAATTTGATAAAATGATAATGGATTATGCCAAAGAAAATAAAGATAGACTTTTTATTTATGAAGGTAGCGATTTGTTTTGCAAATCTGATATTAGTATAATGAAAAATCATCCGATCATAATAAAAAGAACTTCAGCAATAAAATCCTATATTAGAGATTATAAGAGAAGTAATCATGGTAATAATACAATTAAAAAGAAATTAGAATATATGAAAAGAATGAAGTATGAGTTTAGAAAATTTTATGTTCAGGATTTACCAAAATTAAACGGATTTATTGAAAGATTAAATTTAGATGCAAAAAATTGAGTTATGAATTTCAGTTTATGTAAAAATTCATAACAAATAATTATTATAAGTTTTAACAGAAACAAGGAAATAATGACTATTATAATATAAAATATATGTTATACTCATATTGAAGGAGAAATTTCTATGAACATCGGAATAGATATAGATGGCGTACTTACAAATGTTATAAGATATGCCTGTGATTATGGTAGTAAATACTTTTTTGAAAGATATGGTAAATTAGATATAAATATTAATTCATGGTCTCTTAAAAATATGTTTAATGTTACAGATGAAGAGGATAAAGAATGTTGGTTAACCATCGTGAAAAACTACTCAATTAACGAACCAGCTAGACCTTTTGCTTCTGAAATAATAAATAAATTAAAAAGTGAAGGTAATTCAATTTATATTATAACGGCTAGAAGTGTTGACAAGTGGGATGATGTTGCTGGTGAAATGAACAATGTAGTAAAAATTTGGTTAGAACACAACAAAATTAACTATGATAAATTAATCTTTAGTAAAGAAAAAATGAAAGTATGTAAAGAGTATGATATAGATATAATGATCGAAGATAAAACAGAAAACATTAATAGCATTTCAAAAAAATTACCAGTTATTTGTTTTCACGAAAATCATAATAAAGACTTAAAAGGCAAGAACATATATAGAGCATATAGTTGGTATGATGTTTATTATAAATATCTAACTATTAAGGAGGCCCTAAAAAATGAAACAAATTAAAAACTATCCAAGACCGCAATTTGTGAGAGAAAATTGGCTTAATTTAAATGGAGAATGGGATTTTATATTTGATGATGAAAATATTGGTGAGAAACAAAAATATTACAATAATTTTCCTAGTTCCATAAAGATACACGTACCATTTACATATGAAACCAAAATGAGTGGTATTAATGATGAAACTATTCATGAAAATATTTGGTATCACAAAAATATTAGTATTCAAAATAATCCAACAAAAGAAACTACTATTCTGCATTTTGAAGGTAGCGATTTTATTACAAAAGTATGGATAAATGGCAATTATGTAGGTAAGAATATTGGCGGTTATCATCGTTTTTCGTTTGATGTTACTAACTACTTAATAGAAGGTGAAAATAGCTTTACAATAAAAGTTGAAGATTCATTATCTAAAAGTCAACCAAGAGGTAAACAAAGATACAAAAGAGAAAGTTGGAAATGCTGGTATGTTCAAACAACTGGTATATGGAAAACTATATGGTTGGAGAGTGTATCACCAAATTATATAATTTCATCTAAAAATACACCTGATTTTGATAACAAAAATATTGAAATAGAATTATCAACAAATATTGGTGATAATGACGCTAATTTTGAAATTGAAACAGAAGTATATTTTAATGATGAAATAATAAATAGTGTAAAATTACCAATAGAAAGTTCTATTTTAAAATATACCATTGATATTTGCAATAAAAAGAAAAGTCATAAAATAATGCAATGGTCACCAGCTCACCCTTATCTATATGACATAGTATATAAGCTATATTGTAATAATGATTTAATAGACGAGGTACATTCATATTTTGGTGTTAGGAAAATATCAATTGAAAAAAATAAGATTTTCCTAAATAATAAAGAATTGTACTTAAAAATGATTTTAGATCAAGGATATTGGTTAAATTCACATCTAACACCACCTAATGAAGAGGCTATAATAAAAGATATAGAATTAGTAAAAAAATACGGATTCAATGGTATAAGAAAACATCAAAAAATTGAAGATGAGAGATTTTTATATTATTGTGATATTAATGGAGTGCTAGTATGGAGTGAAATGGCTAATTGTTATGAATTTACTGATAGTTCTGTAGAAAACTTTACTGATGAATGGATAAAGGTTGTAAAACAAAATTATAATCATCCCTCTATAATTACTTGGGTACCCATTAATGAATCGTGGGGAATTCCTAATGTTTCCATCAGTGTAAAAGAACAAAATTTCGCAAATAGTTTATATTATTTAACAAAATCTATTGATAACACAAGACCGGTAATTGCTAACGATGGATGGGAGCATACACTTGCGGATATTATAACTATCCACGACTATGTACAAGATGATAAAATATTTTATGAAAAATATAATGACAAAGAATTAAGTGTAATAAATAATAAGATAAGTCACAACGGAAAGCATAAGCTTTTTAGTGAAAACTATATTTATAGTGGACAACCAGTTATAATGAGTGAGTATGGTGGTATAGCTTTAAATTCAGATAAGGGTTGGGGTTATGGTTCACAGGTAAAAGATGAAAATGAGTTCATAACAAGATATGAAAAGTTAACCAGTGCTATAAAAAACACAAAATATATTTCAGGATATTGTTACACTCAGCTTTCCGATGTTCAACAAGAAATAAATGGTTTAGTAAATGAAAACAGACATGATAAATTTAGTTATGAAATAATAGACAAAATAAGGAAAATAAATAAAGAATAATCATAAATTAAATCGGGTATGGTATATTAATATTGAAAGGAAGATTTTATGGATAATAATGAGATTAAATCAATAACTATTGCTGATAACGAGAAATTTTTAAGGCAAAAATCTGCAATAGTTGATATAAAAAATGATATGGATTTAAATAAAAATATAAAAGTATTAGATAAATTCTGTAAAGCCAATGATGTAATGGCAATGGCAGCTGTGCAATTAGGTATACCAAAGAGAATAGTATATTTAAAAAATACAAATTTAGATATAATAAATAAAATGCAAGATAACACTGTTAGCCAAGAAGAAATGGATTATAATGAATCAAGAGTTTTAATAAATCCTACTATCATCAATAGAGAAGGCTTAACAGAATACTGGGAGGCATGCGCAAGCTGTCTAGACAATTGTGGTAGAGTATTAAGACCTTACAAAATAGAGTTAGAGTATTTTGATATTGACGGAAACAAACACTCGGAAATATTTGAAGGATTTGAGTCGACAGTGTTATCACATGAAATAGATCATTTAGATGGCATCCTACATATAGACATCGCAGAAGAAGTATTAGAAATGCCTGCTGAAGAAAGAAAAGTTTGGAGACAAACTCATGGATATAAAATATATTCTAAAACAGGCGATTATTATTCACAAAAAAATCAAAATGATGTTAAGAAACTAACTAAATCCACAATATGATGTGTAACAATATAGTAAATAGAAAGTATAGATAACAGTTAATAATGTGAAATAAAAGAAAGTATGATATAATACATCAAACAAGACTTTTCAGGGAGGCTTTTATATGACAGAACAAGAGATACTTGAAAACTTTAGCCATAGAAATTTAAATTTAAAAACAAATAATTATATATTTTGTGGAGTTAATGATCTTTCAATATTAGATAAAATACCAACTGTATGCAGCATTTCGTCAACAGAGAGTGATATTGATATTGATTATGCCATAAATGTCAAGATTGATCTAGAAGAGGTAAATGTTCAAGATGTATTATCATATACATTGCAAGCATTAAAAGATTTATCATTACTAGATGTAACTTTTGATTATAACTTAGAATTCAATAATAAGTTCGATTTAATCAAGTTCCAAAATGTTTTATATAATTATGGAAAAGTAGTTCAAATGATTTTTTCTAATGTAGAAGAATTAGATATCAAAGAACAAATGTTATTTAATGAAATCTATCATTTTAATAGTATATATTTTAACGCAAATTCATTTATCAAAAATAATAATTTTCAATCGTATTCTTTAAATAACGGTCAAGTATTAGATGATAGAGAAGATTATACCAAAGTAAACGTTATTAAAAGAATTATACCAGAAAATAATATAATGAAAAATAAAGTATTAGAAAAGAAAAAAATACAACAAAATAACACATAAATAGGCAAGGTAGTCAATATAACTTCCTTGTTTTACTTTTAAATGAGTGCTAAAATAAATCTATAGAAACCAGTTAGTTTTACTTTTTAACACTATTTAGTAAATTTATAGAAAATACAGTTATTAACAACATAATCAGTAAAGAAATCAAATTGGATTTACCAACTGTTAGTAGGGAGGTTATTATGTTTAAATTAGTATCAAAATATAAACCAAGTGGAGATCAACCACAGGCTATAGGAAAATTAGTAGAAGGTATCAAAGAAAATAAAAAAGAACAAGTTTTATTAGGCGCAACAGGAACAGGTAAAACCTTTACAATCGCAAACGTAATAGAAAAGGTTAATAAACCAACCCTAGTTTTAGCACATAATAAGACCTTAGCCGGTCAGTTATACTCAGAGTTAAAGGAATTTTTCCCAGATAATGCCGTGGAATATTTTGTTTCTTACTACGATTACTATCAACCTGAAGCATATGTTCCATCTACAGATACATATATAGAAAAAGATTCCTCAATCAATGATGAAATAGACGAATTACGTCATAGAGCCACCTCTTCCTTACTATCAAGAAATGATGTTATAGTAGTCGCAAGTGTATCTTGCATCTATGGTATTGGAGAAGTTGAAGAATATAAAAATAAAATGTTAACATTGTCAGTAGGAGAAGAAATAGAACGTAATAAAGTGCTAACAAAATTAGTAGAAATGTTATATGAAAGAAATGATCTTGATTTCAAACGTGGTACATTCCGGGTTAGAGGTGATGTAGTAGAATTAATCCCAGCCTATGAAAATACAAAAGGATATAGAATAGAATTTTTTGGAGACGAGATAGATAGAATTTCAGAAATAGATTCCTTAACCGGAGCTATTATTTCTAATAAAAAAACAATAAGTCTCTTCCCAGCTAGCCACTTCGTTGTCAGTGATGAAAAACTAAAAGATGCTATTAAAAGAATAAAAAATGAATTGAAAGAACGATTAGAAGAACTTAAAGCGGATAATAAATTACTTGCCGCAGAACGTTTAGAGCAAAGAACAAACTACGATATTGAAATGTTAGAAGAAACAGGATTCTGTTCTGGTATAGAAAACTACTCAGCACCAATGTCAGGAAGAAGTAAGGGAGAAACTCCAACAACCCTAATGGACTTCTTTCCAGATGATTATTTATTAGTAGTAGATGAATCACACGTTACCTTACCACAAGTAAGAGGAATGTATAATGGCGATAGAGCTAGAAAAATGAATCTAGTAGAGTATGGATTTAGATTGCCAAGTGCACTAGATAATAGACCTTTAAAATACGATGAATTTGAAAAGAAAATAAATCAAGCAATTTACGTATCCGCAACTCCAGGAGATTTAGAATTAGAACATACTAATAACACATATGTGGAACAAATAATAAGACCAACAGGCCTATTAGATCCAGAAGTTGAAATCAGAAAAACTGAAGGACAAATAGATGATCTGATTGGTGAAATAAGAACACGAATTGAGAAAAATGAAAGAGTTCTAATCACGACTCTAACTATTAGAATGAGTGAAGAATTAACAAATTATCTAAAGGACTTAGACATAAAAGTAGCATATCTACACTCAGAAATAAAAACTTTAGAAAGATTACAAATAATCCACGATTTAAGAATAGGTAAATATGATGTTGTTGTAGGTATAAATCTTTTAAGAGAAGGAATCGATATTCCAGAGGTTTCCCTAATCGCAATCTTAGATGCTGATAAAGAAGGATTCCTAAGAAGTACAAGAAGCTTAATTCAAACAATAGGTAGGTGTGCAAGAAATGCAAATGGTCATGTCATCATGTATGCAGATAAAATGACCGATTCTATGAAGGAAGCAATTGAAGAGACAAAAAGACGTCGTAATATTCAAGAAGAGTACAACAAAGAACATGGAATAATCCCAAAAACTATTGAAAAAGAAATTAGAGAAGTAGTAAGTAACGTTGATCTTTCAAATGATAAGAAGCCTAACAAGAAAATGACGAAAAAAGAAATAGAAAAAACAGAAGAAGAGATAGAACAAGCAATGAGAGAAGCAGCCAAGAACTTAGACTTTGAAAGAGCTATGGAACTAAGAGATATACTATTTGAAATGAAAACGAGGTAGATTATGAGTAAGTTAAAGATTATAACAACCAGAACAAAAGATGGTAATTTTGATAAAAATAAAGAATCATTTCCTAATTTAACAGAGGAAGAAATAGAACTTTTATATAATAGTAATTTAGAAAAATTAGATATTGATAGAAAAAACACAGTAATTATTAATGAAAATAATCAAGAAGAAGGTTATCTAATATTAAAAAAAGGAAAAAAGAAAACTGAAACTAACAAAGAAGCTGTAGTAATAAAGGATAGTTTAACAGATTTCTTCGTCTTAGCAGAGACAAATGATTACCCAGTAATAATTGGAACAGTCAAAAAAGATGATGAAGAAACTGCTATCATAGCTTTAGCAACCTTAAATAACTTGAAAAATGAAATTCTAGATAAGATGGTAGGATATTTGATTCATGCTACAGGCTGTGCACCTTTTGACATAAACTTTTATATAAGTGCATGTCCAAATAAAGAAGATTTAGTAATAACTGACAAAAATCTACTAAAGGCAAGAATATTTAAAGGAGCTATTGAGAAAAAAAATGGCAAAAACTATCTAGATATTCGTTTAGCAATCTTTAACGATTTATATAACCAAATAGTAAATCCTGAATGTATTTATTTTGATTCCACAAATACTGTGAAAAATAAGGATTATTATAGTAACATAGGAAATAGACAAGGCAAAAATTTAATAGGAATTGTTTTTAAAGAAGATAAATAATTAACAGATATAGTGGAAAAATGTAAAGTTTTATTAAACAATCTCTAAAAAATGTGGAAAAACAAAAAAATATGATAGAATAAAGATATAAATACCAAACAAGGGGAATGATTTTATGGAAAAAAATGATGAAATGTTTGAAGACAGTGCTCAAGCAATAGAAGAAAGATTAAAAGAATTAGAAAAACAAAAGATGACCTTGCCAAATGAAGAAGAAGTATCCCTAAAAGAAGTTAGTAATGCGGTTGCAAATAAAATTACAGAAAAGCCAAGACCAAGGGATAGAGATCCGTATGAGAAAGATGAAGATTATGTTGCTTATTTAAAAGAATACTATGAGAATTTATTTGGAAATAAAGATGAAAATAAAGATGAAAATAAAGATATTCTGTCAGAACATTTAGATGAGAAATATCCAGATACTCCATTTTATAAACCAAGATATAGAGATTCACATGAAACAGACGAAGAATATGAACAATTTCTTGAAGAATATACTAAAAGGGTAATGGAAGAAGAAAAGAAAAAACAAGAAGAACCAGATCACTTAAATGAAAAATATCCAGGTACTCCATTTTATAAACCAAGATATAGAAAACCACATGAAACAGATGAAGAGTATGAACAATTTCTAAAGGAATATTATAATAAAACAATAGATAGAAAATTAAATGAAAAGATGGCTGGCAGAGAAGTATATAAGCCAAGAGATAGGAGGCCATATGAAACAGATAAGGAATATGAAGATTTCTTAAAAAAATACTATGAGGAAAACGTAACTCCTATACCTAAAATGGCATTTAAAAAAGACAACAAACACAAAATTGTAAGTACAAAAGAAAATCTCAAACATAAACTTATGAGAAAATTTCTTATAATAGCGACTTGGACCACTATAGGTTTATCTGCACTATTTAATATAAAGAATATAACTGACAAAACTCATAAGATTGATACAAATAAAGATAATAACAAAAGAATTGAACATATAGATGAAAATCAAACTCCAGAAAATGATAAAGATATAGAAAAGATAGCTCAAGATGAAATTGATAAAATGTTAAATCCATCAGAAATAAAAATAGGTGACAAAATAAAATTAAAGGAAGGAACAAGGTTTTATTATGATTCAACCAAAGCTAAACCAGTAGGACATATAGGTAATAAATATGCACCTGCATCTGACAAATATATAATAACTGGAGAAGCAATTGTAGATAAATCAACTAATAGTGTAGTCGCAACTAACTATGATAAAGATGAATCACTAGAAGATTCGTTCTTAGACGGAAAAGACAAATCACAATATAGAAGAATGATTTTAATTAGTTCTAAAGACAGTCATGGAAAAGCAGGGACAGAAAATGACTATGGTTGGATTAATGTAAAAAATCACAATATAACAGTAGTGCAAAGTCATAATACAGAAAAAGGCGGAAGAGGAAAGTAATATGATAAAAGTAGGACAAATAATAACTTTAGACAATAATGAGGAATATGCTGTTTTAGAACAAAAAACTCTAAATGATCAAGATTATTATATATTGATGTCAACAAAAAGACCAGTGAAAGTGGAAGTTTGTACAAAAGATAGTGATAATGAAATCACAATTATTGATGATAAGAAAATAATAAAAGATATTCAACAGACAACGGGAATTACAGCAACGGCAGGTATTGGTACAAATTTATATTTGTGTAAGATTGCAATGGATATTATGGCAAAGCACATTCAGGCAGATGAAGATGGCGTAAGAATTGCTTATTTGGATGAAATGCTTTACAGAAAACTATTATGGAATCATAGACCAATTACAGATTTTTGGAGAGTCGGAAGAGGATATGCAAAGCAACTTGAGAAATATGGTTTGTATACGATGGGAGATATTGCCAGATGTTCAGTTGGAAAGGAAAATGAATTCCATAATGAAGAACTTTTGTACAAGTTATTTGGTGTAAATGCAGAATTACTGATAGACCATGCGTGGGGATGGGAGCCAT
>URHJ01000009.1 GCA_900547465.1 uncultured Mycoplasmatota bacterium
TTTCTAACATTTCTACCTCCTAAATATTGTGAAGGAAGCTACTTTAAGAATGAAAAAGAAAAGTAACTTCCTTCTACATCTATTATTGTAAAAAGAATTTACTTTTCCTTATATTTAATAAGAAATATTTGATTTTTGGACTTCTATTGCGGGACGGACACCACCAAGTATGTTTGAATCACTAGGATTACCATCTCGCGTAGTACTTGAAATACTCCATACATTGATAGAGTCAGAATTATAAGGAGACTCTAAATACCATATATTAGGAGTATTAGCATTTGTATATCCTGTATTTTCATACATATATTTACAACTTGTACTTATCTCACCAAATTTGCCATAGCCAATGGTAAATCCACATCCTGTATTTACTTCTTGTGCTGTTAATAACCTTGCGGCGTACCCTTCATAACTAAAGTCTGTTGGCAATACTCCTCCTGAAGTTGATGTTGCATTTGTTTCTGTTGTTATTTGTCTTTTTGTATTTGTTAATCTTGTTTTCCATTGACTTGTAGTTGGTAATTGTTTGATTGCGGTTACTGGTCCATGCCAATTTTCATTTGATTGCTCATAATATGCATATGTAGTGGATTTCGATGCTATTCCACTACTTACATTACTGTAGTAAATCAATACTGCCGTATTAGAGTCTGTTGTTATTCCATTTGTTGCATCCGATACATAATAGAATCTTTCTGTCTCAGAATCATATGTACCATCTCCATTTATATCACAATCAAAGGCATCTCCTGATGTAAGAGTTCCTTTTGTCCCTAAAGATCCATATTCTATTTCAGAACCTATACTGTATCCATCTGCTTGACAAAACCAACTTGTATCAGTATTTGTACATATCTCTTTATGAAGGACTGTTGCTCTTTTACACATTACTGTTCCTTTTGTGTTTTCTCCTTCTACTACAATTTTGCCATGGTAATGTTTTCCTAGAACTTCATTTCCTGCTTGATCAGTAATCCAAATTCTAATTTTATAAGTTCTTGAATTATTAGGTGTTAGGATACCATTTGCTATTTCATAAGAATTAGCTTCTTTATCAGATAGGGTAATAGGTTTCCCACCATTAATGCTTAATTTTATTTTTGTTTTGTCTAATAAATTATCTTGACAATTGTCTGATTCTATCATATCTGTATCATCTAAAATTTTAATTTTATAATTAGCTGATATGTTACCTGAATTTGTTATTTTAAATGTGTATGGTTCTTCTTTTTGACCATCATTATCTGACTCTGGGTAAGCACCATTTAATTTTATGATGTTACCTAAACCATCTTCTGTATCATTAAAGTCTATTTTTAATGTTCCTACTGTTATTGTGTTATAATTTTCTGATTTTTGAACTGAAGAGAATATTGCATAGGCTGAAGATATCATTGTTATTGTTACTGCAAAAATAGAAAATATTGTTAATTTTATTTCTCTGGATAGACCTTTAGTAATTTTTTTAGTAGACTCGTTATTTTGACTATATATATTTTGATAGCTATCAATGCCAATTTTTCTTTTGTTTCTAATGGTTTTTCTTTGCCTTCCCATATCCCACTCACCTATCTTTTCTATATAAAAGTATATCAAATAAAAAAAATATCTTCAATAGATATTTTTAATCTTTCATATTAAAGTATACGCTTTGTACATCATCTAAATCTTCTAATTGTTCTATAAGCTCTAGAACCTTTTCTTTATGTTCATCATCTACTTCTACTTCCATATTTGGAATATATGTAACTTCACTTTCTAAGAATTCTTCTACTCCTATTTGGCTTAATGCATCTTTTACTTTTAACATATCCTCTGGTGTTGTTGTAATATTATAATTTTCACCATCATTTTCAACATCTACTGCACCATTATCTAGACTTGTTAGCATTACTTCATCTTCATCATATTTATTTGGAATAACTATAGAACCTTTTCTTTCAAACATGTAGCTAACTGATCCATCTGTACCAAGATTACCACCTTTTTTAGTAAAGGTACTTCTAACAAATGAAGCTGTTCTATTTTTGTTATCAGTTAAGCAATCAACCATAACTGCTACACCTTGAGGACCGTATCCTTCATATCTTATTTGATCATAATGCTCATTTTCTCCAGCACCTTTTGCTTTATCTATAGCCTTTTGAATATTATCTTTTGGCATATTAGCTGCTTTTGCTTTTTCAACTACCATACGTAATGAAGCATTTTGATCTGGATCTGGTGTACCACTTTTTGCTGCTACATAAAGCTCTTTAGCGATTTTTTGAAATACTTTTCCACGTGCAGCATCAATTAAACCTTTTTTTCTATGGATTGTAGCCCATTTAGAATGTCCACTCATTGTAATCTCTCCTTCTTTATTAATTTATTACTACTATATCATACTCAAGAAAAAATAGAAAGTATTCCTTTCTATTTACCTAACATATTTAATAAATTAATTTTAAACATATCTCTTTCTGGATCAGTTTTTGAAACCATAACACCTTTATAAGTAGATAATTCTGCTCTATGACCTTCATCTAATATTCCTTCTGGTGTAATATTAGTAAGTAGAATTACTCCTTTATCTAGATACGCTGTATAGTGTAATCTTATTTCACCATGTACTTTAGCAAATAATTCATCTGTTGGTAATTTCAATTCATAAGTTACAGTACCAGCTTTTTCATCTTTTGCTTTTTCTTCCCCTAGAAAGTTACCTTTTCTAAGTTCTGGATAATAACTAAATGTTAGTTTCTTATAAGCAAGCATGTTATACTTTCTGACTGATCTTTCTTTTTTTCTGAAATCATTCTCATCTAAATATTCAAAGATATATGAATTTTTCATAATATATTCAACCCCTTCTAATAGAAAAGTTATGTTTTTGAGTCCCCTGTATCCTCAAAGTAAACAAATTATAACATAAATTCCTATTTTTGTCAATAAATTCAAATCTATCTTGTATAAGTTTTTACATAATTATCTGTAGATATTTCTTCTGGTGTACTTTGTGTTGCGACTGATTCATTCGAATTTTGATCATTATTTGATATTTCGTAATTTTCTGATGCACTTACACCTTTTGGATTAATATAAGTAACAGTTATTAAAGAATCATTATTTTCAGATGAATTAGTTGTTTGAATGCTATCTTCATTGTTAGGATCTGGTAGTGGTGTATCAGATTCAACTGCATCTGTGCTGTCGGTTGTAACATCTTTAACACTTTCATCATTTACAACGTTATTATTTTCTTGATCATTATTTGTATCTTCGTTAGTGTCAGGTGCAACGTAGTAGTAATCATCATCTTTATTATTTTCATCATCTGTATTCTCTACTGTAGTAATATCTGTGTCATTAATACTTTCATCTTTTATTTTTTTAGCTTTTAATTTTTCTTTTTTATCTTTTGCTTTGGTTTTAGTTGGTGTTGCTTCAGAACTATTTGAAGAACTGGTGTTAGTAGCTGTTTGAGTGTTATCATTTGAAGCTACTGCGTAAGATGTATTCTTTTTGTAGTCACTATGATCTCTTATATTTCTTTCACTATTGTTAGCAACTTGATATGCATCTTCATGTTTTAATTCTTTGATTGCTAACTTTTTAAGGTCTTTATAACTAATTTCATGATTTTCTTCATCTAGTGTTTGATTAGCTATTTGATATGCTGTAAGTTTACTTTCTATATTTTTAAATTTTGATTTTATCATATTGGCACTTGATAATTTATTGAAGTATTCTTGTTCAGATTTTGATAGTTTGTTATTTAGATTTAGATTACTAGTCATTTTATCTATTGCTTTGATCATTGGCATAATAGATAATTTATATTTTTCTATATCTTTTGTATTTTCCTTATCAAAGTCAAAATCTTTCTTTAGTTCTTTATAGAATTTTTCTGCGTATTCAAGTTTTTCTTTATCTTTGGAATTACTATTATAATATATAACAATTGTTTCGTATTTTTCGTAGAATTTTTTACCCTTACTATTTTTTATTATTTTACTTTTATTTAATGGTTCTACTTGAACTGTATGCGCTAAAACCTCTTGATCAAATCCTGATTTATAAGCATCTATAAAAACATCACTATCAAATTTATAAGTATCAAATATATTGTTAATAGATTGTTGTGATAAATTATTATAGGCAAGATATTGAGCAACTGCTTCATTCCATTTTAATCCTAATCTAGTAGAAGAGTTAGCACCAAGATGGTTTTTTGCTACACTACAGTTATAATTAAGAATGTATTTCCAGATTCCACTTATGGCTTTTTTCTTATCTGTATTTATATTTGCATTATATAGTGCCTTGTAAATGTCATCATAATTACTTATCTTATCTTCGTTTTCATTATCTTCATTGTTCATATCATTTTGCAACTCTTTTTCAAAAGCTTGTTGCTTTTGTGTAATATCTCTTTTTATCCAAGCTCCTGTTCCAATACAAGCAGCAATTAATGTTCCAATTAAGGCATTTAAGATGCTTTTCTTTCTTTTTTTATGTTTTTTCTTAGTTTTATCTCTTTTTAGAAAATTAAATCTATTTTTTAATGGTTTAGTATTGTCTTTTTTAGATTTTGTTTGTTTTGTTGTATTTGATTTTTTTACTTTTTTCTTTCTCGTTAATTTTGATGCAAGTTTTTCTTTAATAGTTTTTATTTTTAAGTTTAATAACCCTATAATTCCTGGTTTTTTTCTCTTTTTTCTTCTATTCTTGTTATTATTATTGTTTATACTGTTGTTATTATTCTCATTATTTATAGTGTTATTATTGTTGTTATCAATTAATTTATTTATATTTTCTTTATATGTTTTATTATTCCATATTTTTAGATTTTCATCACTTTTTAACTCACTTATTTTTGTATACCCTTTTTCTTTTGCATAACGTAATAATATTTCAATACCTTCACTGTAAGAAAAATTTTCAACAGTTCCATCGTTATAAAGAACTACTGTCTTTGTTTGATTGTTATTATCACGATAAAATACTATATTACTAATTTCCATCTAAATTACCTCTCTTTCTTGTTACCTGTATAAGTATAACCACTATTTAATAATTTTTCGTCATCATAATTGCTCCACGTTGTTTTTGTTTTACCTTGTTTAGTTATTTTTCTAGTTCTTTCACTCTTATAACAAACTGTACCATATAGTGTTTCTGCTCTGTTCACTGAAACTGATTGATAAGATATATTGTAAGTTGGAATGTTTCTTTGATTTTTTTGCTTTGGACATTCAGCATTTATGTTTTTGACTGTTTGTAAATTGCCGTTAAATTGATATATATCATATGTATAAGATGGACTTGAACTACAATTTTCACAATATCTTTCACTATCAACAAATACATATCTTGTTTTGATGCTATCGCTTGGTGGTGTTTGATAAGTTTTTCTACCTAAATATGTCCATGCACCATGATTAGTTGGTGAAGCTGTAGAAAAAGTACCAATTGATGTAAATTGATTAGTTGAAGATGTTTTGTAGTAAACATTATTTACTTTTGCATAATCATAATTAGGACACCCTTTTATAATTTCTTGTCTTATAAATGTATAACTATTTCTTGAGGTATTATATTGTTTTGATGTTGTTCCTAATTTTTCTTTTCTATTATACAATTTTGTTTCGCTTAAACAATTGAAATCATCACTTTTACATGTTATAGCTTTTGCTGTACAACTTGTTTTTGAATAATCACTCCAACTACTCCAATCTGATAGTTTTCCATTTTCTGTTTTTGAATACTCATATTGATAGTTTGCTGTATCACTATCTCCGGATTCTGTATTTTCTACTTCTACTGTTTCTTCATCCTCACTCGAATCAAGTGACTGATTTGGATCCATTATATCTTCTTTTTCACAAAGATAGGTTGAGGTACAATATGAATAGTTATTTATGTAGTATTCTTCCTTCTTTATAATTTTATCTTTAACTAATTGTATCTCTAGTAAAAAATCATCTTCTAATTTTGTTAATTTAATATATGATTTTTTCTTGTTATAAGAAGAACTTATATTTTTGATTAGCTTTTTATCTAATAATTCTTTAAGAGATAATTTATTAGTCTCATTGACATTTGCTGGAACGCTGTTTTCTTCATAATATTTCAAAGCAGCTTGCTTTAATTTAGACATATCACTTTCTGTATCTATTTTTTTTGTTAGTGTTACTTCACTAGTAGTTTTTTTATTACGGTTTATGAATTGTGGTGTTATCCATGCTATTAAAAGTAAGATTGTTACTATAATTATTCCTGTTACTATTTTTGTTCTGTTCTCAAATAAAATGTTATTTTCTTTATAATCATCGGTACTATCATCTTCGTAGGCATAATCATAATCATAATCATAATTATCATTATCCTTTGATGCATCATATGTATAGTTGCTATTATAATCATAGTTGTTATAATTATCATATTCAACTGGATCTATATTTTGAAAATCATTATTATTATCTTCATAAATTAAATCATCACTGTATGATGAATCATCGTTAGTATCATAAAAGATATAATCGCTATCATCATCGTACTGATTATAATTTCTATTCATGGTACTATTCCCCCTTTAACTTAGCGCTATATATAATAACACAAAAGCTTAAAATAGTCAAATAAAATAACAAAATGTGATAAAATAAATGTGGAGGAAAATGTATGAAGAGGATAATATTAATACTTTGTTTTATAATTTCATTTGTAACTGGTTGTGTTGCTTCTAATCCAGTTATAAATGATGATTCAGGTACTATTATAAAAAATAAAAAGCAAGTTGAAAACAAATATGTTAGTTATAATGGTAAATTAAAAGTTGATGGCATTAATTTGGTTAACCGATATGGTAAGGCGATACAACTTAGGGGTATTTCTTCTCATGGCCTTCAATGGTATAGTGATTTTATTAACGAAGAAAATCTAAAAGTGTTAAAAAATGATTGGGAAAGTAATGTTTTTAGAATAGCGATGTATACTGATGAAGATGGCTATATTTCTAATAAAAATTTATTAAATACATTAGAAGAAAAGGTTGATTTAGTAATTAAACAAGATATGTATGTTATTATTGATTGGCATGTTTTAAAAGATAATAACCCTATGACATATAAAGAAGAGGCTAAAGAATTCTTTGATAAATTAAGTGAAAAATACAAAAATAGTCCAAATGTTATTTATGAAATTTGTAATGAACCTAATGGTGATGCAAACTGGAATAATGATATTAAACCTTATGCTTTAGAAATTATTAAAGTAATTAGAGCTAATAGTAAAGATTCGGTAATCATTGTTGGTACACCTACTTGGTCTCAAGATATATTAGATCCTGTAGATAACAGAATTGATGATAGTAATGTTATGTATGCTCTACATTTTTATGCAGGTAGTCACAAAGAATGGTTAAGAGAAAGAATTATTAAGGCAAGAAGTGAAAATATTCCTATATTTGTTAGTGAATGGGGTACTACTAATGCTGATGGTAATGGTGGTGTAGCAATGGATGAGGCTACTATATGGGTCAAATTTATGAATGAAAATAAGCTTAGTTATATTAATTGGTCTTTATCGGACAAAGATGAGGCGTCTGCTATATTAAAACCTGGTACAAAGAAAAATGGGTTTACTGATGATGATTTAACTGAAAGTGGTAAATTTATTAAGAAAGTTTTGAGAGATGAAATATAAAAAGGGAACATTTTAACAATTATTGTTCCCTTTCTTTTTTTAATTTTATAATTGTACAACCCGGATTAAAGTTATCTTGCTTATATTCTATTATTTTTTTATTATGTTTTAATTCTTCATGAACTGCTCTTTTTACAATACCAGTGCCTATTCCGTGAATTATTATAGCTGTATCATTTTTTAGCTTATAATTGTCATCTATAAATTCACGGGTTAGAATCTTTGCATATTCTCTATCGATGCCATGTAAATCTAGTGAGGGAGCATTACTATATAATGTCACAATTTTGCTCCTTTTCTAAAACTTCTGATAATTCTGGGATAGAATATCTTCCACCCATTCTAGTTACTGATATTGCTGATGTAATAGAAGATAGTTCTATCGTTTTTTTTAATGAGTACCCGTTTGAAATAAAGTATGCAAAAGCTCCATGAAAGATATCTCCTGCTCCTGTTGAGTCTAGTACCTCTTCTCTAAGACTTGGTATTATTTCATAATCATCAATTTTAGTAAAACTTCCATCTTTATCTAGGGTAATAATTATATTTGTTTTAAAGTTAATTTTTAAAGTTTCATAGGCAGTAACTAGTGTTTCAAAGTTAGAAATATCTATTTTTGTATTGGTAAATTCTTCAGCAAAATCTTTAGAGCAAATCAAATAAGTAACCATTTTACCTAATGTGCATACTTCATCATTAACTCTACCTGCATCAAGTATACTAATGGCATTAGGATTATTGTCTATGGCTTCTTTAGCGCTTAGATAATGTTCTCCGTCAACTAATAAAATATCAGCTTTTAAATCTATATTTTTAGATAATTTAGCTATAGTTTGTTCTTTTGCTGTAATGATCGTTCTTGATCCATTACTTAAATTAGCAATGATATAACTACTATCAGTTTGAATATCTTTATTCTTTTCAACGTATTTTGTATTTACTCCTACTTTTTCTAACTCAGAAATGATGTTATTTCCGTAGTAATCGTCTCCTACTATTCCTGCGAAAGTTGTATCTATTCCCCATTTAGCAAGTAAATAGGAAGCGTTACAAGCTGGACCACCACCACAAGCAACTTGTTTTTTGATTCTCATCTTTTTATTTTCAACTGGAAATTCATTAGTTGGTAAAGTTATATCATAAGTTGCATGTCCTACACACAAAGCTTTCATATTTTCCACCTCTTATCTTATATCTATTATTATATCAAAAATAAATTAAATTAACCTATTTTCTAGTATCCATTCTTGTAAGTATTTTATCTTGGTATGACAATATTCACAGTAACCTTTAGTTGCATCAATACTTGCTCCACACTTATGACATTTTATCATATTGGCACCATTTTTTAGCTCTAGGACTTCTCCGTTTATTCTTTTTAACAAATAACTATCATTGATAAACTTAGAAGTGAACTTCTTATCTTTATACATAACAATTCTTACATAAGCATCTACTTTAACATATAGGTCATTATCTTTTGTAAATTCCTCAAATTTATCAAAGTCTATAATATCATAGTCTATAATATCTGAACTATCGTAATATTTATTTTTAATTTCATAGTTCAAATTATTAAAAAATGTTTTCTTATCTATATTTGTTCTATTCCAAAAATCAATTTGTTTTTTATTTTGAGCATCTTTATATGTTTTTATGGGACCTAAGACAATATAGGCATCAATAATATAGAAGAAATAATATAGTATTAAAGCTAAAATAGTTCCATATATAAATATTTTAGATATATCATATGAATTGAAGGTTCTAGATGTAGTTTTTATAAATACATATGAAAGAATTAGGGATACTAATATATCAATTATGGCTGTTATTATTCTATAGGTTGTATTTCTTAATATTCTATCGTAGTGATATTTACCACCCATGTCTTTATCAGTATAATCAATGTTGTAATAAGTTCTACAGTATGGACAACCATCAATAAATTCTTTTAGTTTTCCATGCATACCACAGTTTGGACATGTGTGTTCACTATTTTCTTGAGCTTTAGAAATGAAAGTATATTCTATTCTTGAATCAAATGTTTTTTCTGTATGTAAGAGCCTATCTTCTACAAAGTATTCTTTCTTACACCTTATTCCTTTTTTTATATCATCGTTGTAGCTATTATTTGTATTTCTTTCTAAGATTTTATCTCCCACTATGTATTTTGTTTTTATATTGATATTATATTTTTTTAACTTTTTAGTTTGCGATGTATCAGAAATTAATGGCATATTTCCACTTCCTATCTATTGTTATTATTGTTGTTATTGTTATTGTTATTATTAGATGATGAACCACCACTATATCTACCTGATGATGTTGATGGCTCATAATGCGGAATTATATTAAATAGTGCATTTGTTAGTAAAATTCCATCTATACTTGAAGTGATAAGTTTAGTTGTAAAAGTTGTGGCATTAGAAATATCTTTACCTGCTACTAAGGAAATACTTTGTTTTCCACATCTTACTTCTCCATCTTGGTTAGATTCTAGAAAATCATAAATTTTTTCTAAATCAGATTGAGATAATTCATAATATTTAGTTAAATCAATACATCTTTTTTTTCTAATTAACTCTTCATAAGTTTCTGGTTCTTTATTCATTTTTTTAACTCCTTATCTATATAATAAAATTCAACATTTTGGAATGGCAAATTAATTGCTTGAATGTGATAATAAGCATTATTTTTTTGTTTTAAGTAGTGATAATCTCTAAGAGATGCTGTTGTAAAAAATATATTGTTTGGAAAATCACTAGAGTATTGATTTTTGTACTCCTTTATAAAATTAGATATATCATATTTGTAATAATTTTTTTTATCGGATTCAACACTATCTAAAACACCTTTATATATTTGTGTAGTTGCGATATGTCTTTGTTTAGTTCTTCCCTCATCACCATATGTAACTAAGTTACCAGATAGTAACATAATATATAACGAATTATTTTCTGGGTAATTACATTGCTCATTTATTAACTTTTTTTTCATATATATTTCTATTTTTGAATTACAAGTAAAGTAGACTATATTTCTAGTTTTTTTAATAATTTGTGATTCTAGTATATATTCATTTTGATCCACTTTTAAGATAAATGAATTACTATCATAAATGTATTTTAGGTTATTGTCAGATGAAATTATTTGATTTAAATCTGGATATTCTAAATTATTTGTTTTTTCTGGTATGTATTTTCTACTATCTTCTAATCTCATCTTTGAAACATATTGATATAGAAATTCTTCTTTATCAGGATCTGGAAAATAGTTTCTATCTTTATACATTTTTTGTTGTAATTTACAAGTATAACTTTTATTAGAATTATAGATGTTTTTTACAAATGGGCAGCCAGTTTTACATAAATATAGATAGTCGCATTTTTCACATTCATCGTTAAGTGGTAATTTATTATGATTATTAAATATTTTTTGGTAAGCTGTATTTAAGATTTCTTCTACGGTATTTTTATATATGTTTCCATAATAATAATCAGGATTCTTTTGTCCTCTGACACATGAATAAATGTCTCCATTTTTTTCTAGAAGGAAGAATTTTTCACCACAATTATCACAATTAGGACAATAACCTGGGCCGAATTCATCAAACCATGGTCCATTAACGCCATAATCAAGATCACCACTATCAAATTCTTTATGCATTCTATTATATAATTCTAATTGTTCTTCTTCACTAATATGATTTAGGATTCCATTAGAATTGTAATCAAAACCAATCATAAAATTAAAATCATTCATATCTAGGCAAGTGTTATTATTTAGATATTTTATATCGTCAACTATTTCATCTAAATGATCGAAATGCTCTTTAAATATAGTTGCGGATACTTTCTTTTTATTGGGAATATTTTTCATTAATTCTATATTCTGAAATATTTTATTTAATGTAGATTTATCTCCTTTAGTAACTCGATATTTATCATGCATTGATAGTGGTAGGTCTAGGCTTCCTGATATTGAGACGTTAAATTTTTTGATTGTGTCTATATGTTTGTCTATTCCATATAAGTTAGTTTTAATGTGAGGCTTCCCTACTTTAAAGCCTGCTGAAGTTATTAATTCTTTATTTTCATTATAATAATTATCAATATATTCTATTAAACTATAAAAATCAGCACGTGATAATGTTGTAACTTCTCCACCATGTAGTGAAATATTAAAAGGAATAACATTAGAATCTTTAAATTTATCAATTGCGTATTTTAAGGTATCTAAAGCTTTAATATTTTTATATTCATCTTTAGTATTATCTTCTAAATAACAATATTTACAAGCCATATTACAGGCCATAGTGGGTACATATAATAAGTGTATATATTTATTTTCCATACTAATCACCATTAATTAAAATACACATATAAAGAAAGTCCACCTGAACTTGTAAATGCATAATCGTTAGATATTTCAACAGCTAAATCAGCATTTATTTCTTTATATGGATTATCTTTTGTTAGAGTAAATGTTTCTTCTTGATTTGTACCAAGATATTTAAGAACAAATTCATTATAGCCATTTACTTTATTTATATTCTCTAATCTTAGAGTTGTATTATATACATTAGAATCTGACCAATTTTCAGCTGTTTTTATATCATTAGATTTAAAAAGATATTCAAACACTTTGTGGTTATATTTTGCTTCATCAATAGAAGCACCATAGTTTGTCTGTCCAAAACGTTGTACGACGGTTGGACTTTCTTTAAATGATCTTTCATTTACTGAAACATCTGCAGGAATAGTTATAGTGTGTAAGTTTTGACAATTTCTAAATGCTGAGGAACCAATTTCTTTTAACATACTATTCTCTGTTAAATTTACTTCTTCTAGTGAATCATTTCCATAAAAGGCATGTCCACCAATTCTCTTTACTTTATCAGGTATTGTTATTGTTTTTAGGGAGCTGCATTCTTCAAAAGTATTTCCTCTAATTTCAGAAAGATTGTTTGATAGTTTAACTATGGTTAAGCTTGTAGCATTATAGAAGGTCTCTCCTCCCATGTAAGTTAGTGTGTCTGGAAGAGAAATATCTTCTAGGGAAATACAATTATAAAATGCTCCTCCACCTAAATATTCCAAGTTTTTTGGAAGTTTGATATGCTTTATGCTTTCATCATTTTTAAATGCTTGTCCTCTGATTTCTTTGATTGTATCAGGTAAATTAACCTCTTTTAAAAATGGCATATTAGAAAAAGTATTTCCTCTTAAACTTATTACAGGTTTATTTTTATAAGATTTAGGAATAGTTGCAGTTTCATAATTAGTTAGGCCAAAGGTATAAAATCTTACTGCGTAGCCATTTTCTAACCTTTCATACATTATTCTAGGATCTTTAAAAATTAGAAATGGAATAATAAACGCAATTAATATACAAAGTACTCTTAATATTTTAAAATTATCGAACACTGCTTTTTCTTTTGTGATCATAATTATATTTGATATCTTTTCACTTGGTCTTGCTTTTATTTCTTTTTTTAAATAGTTTACTAGATTGTATTTTCTAGTAAGTTTGAATAGTATTATTAATATAATTAAACCTATTACGTAGGTTTTTAATGGAAAATGAAAGAATACTAGGGAAATATAAACAAATACTAAAACTGAAAAGATAATTGTTAAAATGTTCTTTCTTTTTAATACTTCTTCTGGTATATATTTACCATTATTTTTCATATCTACTTTTATAAGCTCTTTTTTAATAAACTCTTCTAATAATTTATTTTCATTTTTACTAAAGATTGGATCAAAATCTTTTTGGCTTACTATTACTTTTTGTTCTATTTCTATGAGTTCTCCACAATTACTACAGTACTTAGCTTGTGGGTTTGTTAATTCTGCACCACATTTGGGACATGATTCTGACATTATTTCATCACCTACCATTTCTTTCATATTATTTATATTAAGTGTTTTTTTCTGATTAATTGTTTTATTTGAAAAAATTAGCGATATTATTAATGCAACTATCAAATAAGCATAAACATCAAAAAATAAAATATTTGATGTTATAAAGAAATCAAAAATAAGTAAAATTGCTATTCTAATCCAAAATAATCTCTGAAAAAATAATCTATTATCACTAGTTACGATAGTATTGGATAACGGTTTGAAAACCCCTTTTACCCAAAGAATAGTAAAAACCCCCTCCACAAATAAAGCAAAAATAATATCAGAAAAGTTACTTCCTGTAGAAGCGTAAACGGGAATAGGAATAAAACAAAAATTCAATAACAGAAAATAATTTCTATATTTTTTCATAAAACTCACCTCATACAATAATACACAATAAATATTACCCTTACTTATTAAGTATATCATAATATGTTTGAATTTAGTATTAATAAACACAATAAAAAAGACTAAATTTAATTAATTGCCTTGCCACTAATATATAATTTGTAACCATATTTGTTATTTTATTGTTGATTAAGGTGATTTTTGATTTAGTGTTATTAACATATCTTGTATTACCTTTATTAGTGATTATTATGCGAAAGTCATTTACAATTATGTGGTTATCTACTTAATAATTTTATCTGCTTTTTTTCTCAGAATAACGGCTTTGATCTAAAAAATCATCAACACTTTCTTTAAATATATGTTTATTAATAGCGTTTTCGGTTGATAAATCTATATTAATTAATTTGGAATAGTCATCTAAATCCATCATCCATAAATTGTTAGTAAGGCTAACTAACTTGTCATAAGATTCATTCTCTCGTTTTAATTTTAAAGCTAATAATAATGGAAATGAATGATCAATAGTGTTATCTATATTATATTTACCATTGCATACAAAATTTAATAAGTTTTCACAATATTTATCATTAACATTGTTAAAGCTATCTTTGATGTTTTTATAATCAAATTTATCCGTTTTTGCTAAAAAATAAAGCTTTGTAATATCTGTTAGGAACGTAATATTACTTTTTAAAAATCCTAATCTACTTTCTGTATATTTTGAAGGGTTATACCCTTCGTTTTTTAAAAAATCAAATAAATACAACTCTGCCATGATAGGCGGTAATTCATTGTAAAGGTCTTTTGTATGTCTAAATCTTTTATCATAGTTTTTAGATGACAAAATATGAAAAAATTCATGTGTCAAAATAAATGTGTCTGATAAATTATTTTTTTCTTTAATGTTGATAATTAAATTATCTTCATAAGCATTTCCTTCACAGCAATCATATTGTGCATTAAAATTTATTCTATTATCTTTTATATATTTGTAAAATTCATTTTTGTATTCCTCTGATATACTTTCAAGAAATTTACCAACTAAGCCAATATTTTCTTCCCTACTTATATATTCATCTGGTCCTTGTATTATTTTTATTTTGTCTAAGTCAATATTTGCTTGAAAAAAGTCATTAAACCATAGTGGATTATATAGGTGTTCTCTTGTAAATTCTTCTATAACCCTATTTTTAGTATTTTTTAAATCTTGCTCTGTCATATTATTATGTGCAATTAAAATAAATATTGACTTTCGTTTTAATTGCTCCTCCCTTCTATTATTTACTTTGCTTATAAGTTCAATGTACCAAATATTTGAACACGGGTATATCTTTTTATATACTTATGATACCATAATCTATGTGTTTTTTCTATTATATGCGTTACTTATTTTACAACTATAATTAACTTGATTAGTTTAATAGTGTTTTATTTAAACAAAAACTAAGATATTTAACATTTTTGCCTTAGTCTTTTTTCACTTATTTATTTTCTCTTATTTTAGCTTGAGCTGCAGCAAGTCTTGCGATTGGTACTCTGTATGGTGAACATGACACATAATCAAGTCCAACTCTATGACAAAAGTCAATTGATTTAGGATCTCCTCCATGTTCTCCACAAATTCCTAAACTAATGTTAGGTCTAGTTTTTCTACCTAAGTATACAGCTGATTTTACAAGTTCTCCTACACCTTCTTCATCAATAGATTGGAAAGGATCTTGTTCAAATATCTTTTTATCAAAATAGTCATTTAAGAACTTAGAAGCGTCATCTCTAGAAAAACCATATGTCAATTGGGTTAAATCATTAGTACCAAAACTAAAGAATTCTGCTTCTTCTGCTAGGGAATCAGCAATTAGAGCTGCTCTTGGTAGTTCAATCATAGTTCCTACTTTATATTTTAATTTAGAATTTGCATTTTTTATTAACTTATCTGCTTCTTCTTTAATTAAACCTTTTACATATTTTAACTCTTTTAGATCTACTATTAGAGGAATCATTATTTCTGGTGTTGCTTTTATACCTTCTTTTTGTACCTCTAATGCTGCTTCTATAATGGCTTTTGTTTGCATCTTTGCAATTTCAGGATATGTAACATCTAATCTACAGCCTCTATGTCCCATCATTGGATTGAATTCTTTTAAAGTGTTCATTCTTTCGATTAGTTTTTGTTCTGTTATATTTAATTCTTTAGCAACTTCTTTTATTTCTTTTTCAGTTTTTGGTAAGAATTCATGTAATGGCGGATCAAGCAAACGAATAGTAACATCACGATCTTGCATTACTCTGAATAGTCCAATAAAATCTTCTTTTTGAAATGGAAGAATAGTATCTAAAGCCTTAATTCTTTCTTCTTTAGTTTCTGAACATATCATTTTTCTGAAATTTAGAATTCTAATTGGATCAAAAAACATGTGCTCTGTTCTACATAACCCTATTCCTTCGGCTCCAAATGTTTTTGCTACTTCTGCATCTTTTGGAGTATCAGCATTACATCTTATTTCTAATCTTCTAATGTCATCTGCCCATTTCATGAATGTTTTAAAATCACCTGAAATTTCTACATCTTTTGTTTTTATTACACCTTCATAAACTAATCCTGTTGAACCATCAAGACTTATATAGTCTCCTTCTTTTAAAATTTTTCCTGACTTTAATTGAATCTTCTTTTCATCTTTGTTGATAGCAATATCTCCACAACCGGTGATACAACATCTACCCATACCACGAGCTACAACTGCGGCATGTGAAGTCATTCCTCCTCTTACAGTTAAGATTCCATGTGCTATATTCATACCTTCAATATCTTCTGGAGATGTTTCTTCTCTAACTAGGATTAAATCTTTTTCTCCATTTTTGTGTGCTATTAATATATCGTCTGCACTAAAATATATTTTTCCAACTGTTGCGCCAGGTGATGCCGCAAGTCCATGGGCAATGGCCTCTTTATTTTTTAAATCTTCCTCTTTAAATAGTGGATGAAGTAATTGATCTAAGCTTTTAGCATCTACTCTTAGTATTGCTTCTTCTTTTGATATTATATTTTTATTTACTAAATCAACAGCTATTTTTACACCTGCTTGAGCAGTTCTTTTTCCATTTCTTGTTTGTAACATGAATAATTTGCCATCTTCAATAGTAAATTCCATATCTTGCATATCTTTATAATGATTTTCTAATATATCACAAATTTTACAAAATTCATTGTAACAGTCTGGCATTACTTCTTTTAAGGTACTAATATCTTGAGGAGTTCTAATTCCTGCGACTACATCTTCTCCTTGGGCATTCATTAAATACTCACCAAATAGCTTTTTCTCACCTGTTGCGGGATTTCTTGTAAAGGCTACTCCCGTACCTGAAGTTTCTCCTTTATTACCATACACCATTTCTTGAACATTAACAGCTGTACCCCATTCATCGGGAATACCATTTAATCTTCTATATGTATTGGCTCTTTCTGTATTCCAACTTCTAAACACGGCTTTAACTGCTTCTATTAATTGAAGTTTTGCATCTTGTGGGAACTCTTCTTTAGCATGCTTTTTATATTGTTTCTTATAAACTTCTATTACTTCTTTTAAATCTTCAGCAGTCATATCAGTATCATTTTTAATACCTTTTTCTGTTTTTATTTTGTCAAACATTTCTTCAAAATCTTCTTTAGGAAATCCCATAACAACGTCAGCAAACATTTGAATGAATCTTCTATATGAATCATATACAAATCTCTCATTATTTGTTATTTTAGCAAATGATTTTGCAACAGCATCGTTCATTCCTAAATTTAGAACAGTGTCCATCATTCCTGGCATGGACTCTCTTGCTCCACTTCTTACTGAAACTAAAAGTGGATTTTCTGGATTTCCAAATTCTTTGCCACATCTTGTTTCTAGTTTATTTAACTCTTTATAAATTTCTTCTACTATATCGTTAGATAATTCCTTATTATCTTTATAGTACTTTCTACAAGCTTCTGTTGTAACAGTAAAACCGCTAGGTACAGGTAGACCAATACTTGTCATTTCAGCTAAGTTTGCTCCTTTACCACCTAGTAATTCTCGCATATCTTTATTTCCTTCATGAAACGAATAAACATATTTCATTAAATCATCTCCCTTATTATCTATAATTAATTATATCAAAAATCAATTAATTTGTTTAGATTAATTTTAATAAAATAAAATCAACCACTAAGTGTAGTTGACTAATGTTTTTAATCTTTTTATTACCTTTTTTTCTATCCTTGAAATATAAGACTGAGATATTCCTAATTTTTCTGCAACCTCTTTTTGAGTAAGTTCTTGTTGTCCTAATAGTCCATATCTTAAGATAATAATATCTCTATCTCTAGGATTTAATCTCATTACTTCATTAATTACCATTTTTCTATCAGTTTCTTCTTCTATCCCTTTAGTAACAATGTCTTTTTCTGTACCTAGCACATCTTCTAGATGCAATTCATTGCCTTCAGAATCGTATGATAATGATGCATCTATACTAACTTCTGTTTTCATTTTTTTAGTTTTTCTTAAATACATTAATATTTCATTATCAATACATCTTGATGCATAAGTTGCGAGTTTAATGTTCTTTCCTCTAGAAAATGTATTTATACCTTTAATCAAACCAATTGTACCGATACTTACTAAATCTTCCAAGTCTACATTTGTATTTTCATATTTTTTTGCTAAAAAGACAACCAATCTTAAGTTATGTTCAATTAATATATCTTTAGCTTTTTCATCTCCATCTTCTAATAATTCTAAGTAATAATCCTCTTTTTCTTTTGATAATGGCTCAGGCAATATATCCGTAGCCCCTACATAAAAGATTGTACCAACTTTTCTAAATATACTTTTAATAAAATTAATTATTTTTAACATAAATCCTCCTTTAAACAATTTGGTAATATGCAATCTGCATTTTCTAATTGAAATCTATTCTTAATATTTCCTATTAGTAAGTTCTTATATTCTTTATCATCTATAACTATTTTTTCAGGCTTTATACAAGGAATCACTCCGTTATTTGTTATAGTTTTATATGGGACGTAAATAATATTTTTTGTTTTTAAATTTAATTTAGAGGTATCCATTAAAATTATTCCTCTTCCTTTATATTGATCTTTTAATGTATTTCCTGTATCTAGGTATCCTTTTAAAGTATACTTATTTTTATTTATATATAAATCAAAAGTGTAACAGTTTCTGAGTGTATTTTTTACTTGTTTATTTTGCTTTATATAAAATGAAATTATAAATGGACTAATAATAATCATTACTATGAGGTTAATACTTATGCCATTTGAGAAAAATATAAGTCCATTGTTTTTATAAGAGAATGTTTGATTTAGTAAATACATTCCTCCTCCTAAAAAGATACTCACTACATAAAATTCAACATAAGTTTTAAGAAAATTATTTTTTCCAAAGCAAGCTAATACCATAATTGTACTGATTACTATCTTAAGTAAAAATAAAGTAATGGTGTTTATCTTTAGAAACAAGAAAAAAATACTGAGTGATCCAATTAATGCCCCTAATAGTAATCTTTTTAATTTAGTTTTTTCTTTTAGAATTATCTTAGTTGCGAATAGTAAGAGAAAATCAAAGAAAAAGTTAATTAGGAATATTAAGTCTAAATAGATTTTCATAATATCACCACTATTAAGATAGCATAAAAAAAACGACTTAATTGTCGTTTCTTGGATATTAGATTTTCTTTTTATTGAAAAATATTTTTGTAATATAAAATAAGAATATTGTCATTAATGCTACATAACACCAACTTAGGATAGTTGCGATAATTCCTGATGTATAATGGTTTATCATTCCTAATATTCCTGTTGGTAAGTATTTATCCATAACAGCAGCAACATCTCTTAGTGGTATATTATCTTTTATGAAGGCTAAAATTCTGAAAAATATATCAAATATCGCAATAAAGAAAACAAATGAAGAAAATCTTTTAAAAAACATCACTACTATAATACATAATACAACTAATAAAACTATATCTATATACATCAAATCACCTACTTAAAATAAATATTGTTCTCAATCTCTTCTTTTAGAGTTGTTTTATCACCATGACCATTATATATTTCTATATCATCACTATAGTTTTTGATTTTTTGAATGCTTTCGGCCATTTTTTTCTCATCACCTGTTGGAAGATCACATCTACCTATACCTCCTTTAAAAATAAAGTCTCCTACAAACATAACTTTTTCTTCTTCAAAATAAAATGTAACAGAATCTGTTGAATGTCCTGGTGTATAAATACATTTAAAAGTAAAATCTCCTATATTGTATTCTTTTTCTTCAAGATTACTTTTCTTAAATATTTTGATACTTCTTTTAGTTAGAAAATTTCTTAATGCCCCAATATGATCAAAATGGGAATGAGTAATTAATACTCCTAAAACCTTATTGTCACCAATCACATCTTTTATTTTTGGATAGTCATCTCCAGGATCTACTACCAAGCATGTATTATTCTTTTTTAATACGTAACAGTTTTCTTCAAGTGTTCCTGTTACTACTGTTTCTATTTTCATATCATCACCTATATTAATATATCATAAAATTTATGATTGTTCAATTTGTAGATTTTGCTTTTTCTTCTTTTTTGATTTTGAAGTTGATTTAATGTGTTCTCCAATGATCTCTGATACTTCAAGAATAGTTATAAAACTACTTTGATCCATTTCATTACATATTTTTTTTAGTTCAAAAACCTCTAATCTTGTTAACACACAATATAATACTTCTTTTTCTCCTGTAATTAGTCCTTTTCCTTTTATTTTTGTTACAGTTCTACCTAGTCTTTTATAAATTTCATCAGCCATATCACTACCTTTTTCTGTAACTATTAAAGCGGCTTTGGCCTGTTCTAAACCTTCTGAAACAAAGTCAATTACTTTAAAAGTGATAAAGTATGTAAGAAGTGAATACATAGCTCTATCTAATCCAAATATCATTCCTGCGACAGAATATATAATTAAGTTAAAGATTAATACTACTTGTCCAACAGATAAAGATGTTTTTTTACTAATTACTAAGGCAACAGATTCAGTTCCATCAACACAACCTCCAAAATGAATAACTAGTCCTACTCCAATACCAAGTAAAGCTCCACCAAAAACTGTTGCTAGTAAAATTTGTTCTGTAACTGGATCAAAATAGGCACAATATGATAAAGATAGTGAGAAAATAATCATAGAATATACAGCTCTCATCAAAAATCCTTTACCTATATTTCTATACCCTACATAAATGAATGGTATGTTTAAAATTAATACTAATAGACTCATTGGTATACTTGTCATTTTTGAAATAATAATTGAAATACCAGTAACTCCACCATCTAATATGGTATTTGGTATTAAAAATGTTTCTAGAGCATAAGCTCCTAAAAAAGCTCCTACTGTTAACATTAAGACTGTAATTAAATTTCTTTTTAAACTTTCCATTATATTCCTCCTATTATCTTATTTAAAGTATATATCGACTGAATGATTTTTTCAAGTTTTTTTCAAAAAGAAAAAGCCAGCTATAAACTGACTTCATATACTAAAATGGTAGCCTGTACGGAATTCGAATCCGTGAATGCTGCCTTGAGAGGGCAGTGTGTTAAGCCACTTCACCAACAGGCCATTTAAATAGTCATTTTTCTGACTATTTAATAATAACATAAAATGTTTTTTTATACAATATCTATAATTATTTTTCTATTTTTGATTTATATAAATCTATTCTTTTTAAGATTTTTTCATTTCCTAATATTTTTAAAATTGAGAATAAATCTGGTGATTTTGTTCTTCCTGTTACTATGACACGAATAGCTTCACAAATATCACCAACATGTCCTTTGTATTCTTCTGGACTTTTTTTATACTCTTTAGGACTTCCTGCGTAACCTTTATTAACAGCAAACTCTTTAACTTTATTAAACCATTCTTCATTAGTACAATCTAAGTCTAAGTAGTTATTTACATAGTCAAGTACTAGTGCAACATCATATGTCTTATCACCATCATATTTAGAGTAATTTTCTTGTTCGAAAATACTATCAATGGCATAAGAGAATTCTTCTTTAACATCACTATATTTTGAAATGTCTTTTCTAGGTCTTGGTCCATCTTTTTCAATTGATAAGAATTTAATCATATCATCTTTATTAGCTTTTAATAATTCAAAGTAATCTTTATCATATTTTTCTGCCCAAGCAAGTGTTTCTTTATATACATTTTCCCCACTTTTACGAGAAAAATAAGTTTTAGAAATGTTATATAGTTTATCTAAGTCAAACAAAGTTCCACCTGTTGCCATCTTTTCAAATGTAAATATAAAGTCATCTATTTTTTTGTCAGTATTGTTTAAGTACCATTCTTCAAAATTAGAATTAACTATTGTTGCTAAATAAAGTTTTACAGCTTCTATCGGAATTCCTGCTTCATCATAATATGAAACAGCAGCTTCTGGATCTTTTCTTTTTGATAATTTTCTAACATTGCCATTTTCTTTTTTTGTAAGTGGTGCTATATGAGCATACTTAGGAGCTTTAAATCCTAAAATTTCAAATAGTTGAATGTGAAGAGGTAGACTTGATACCCATTCATCACCTCTGATTACATGTGTTGTGTGCATTAAATGATCATCAATTGCATGAGCTAAATGATAAGTAGGAGTCCCATCTTTTTTTAGCAATACTGTATCCATATCATGCTCTGGAAACTTAAGTTTTCCCTTTATACAATCAATTATTTCTACTTGTTTGTTACTATCTCCAGGAGATTTTAATCTAATAACATACTCACAATTATTATTTAATTTTTCTTTTATCTCTTCAAGTGATAAGTCACGATCTGTTGCGTACATACCATAAATACCTATCTTTATTTTAGCAAGTTCTTGTTCTTCTCTAATATTTGCTATTTCTTCTTCACTCATAAAACAAGGATATGCAAGTCCTTTAATAATTAAATCTTTAACATAGGTTTGATAAATTTCTGTTCTTTGGCTTTGAATATAAGGACCATACTTTCCACCTACTATTGGACTTTCATCTGGAATAATATTGAAAGCTTTTAAATCATTATAGATTCCTTCTACTCCATTTTCTACAGCACGTTTTTGATCAGTATCCTCTATTCTTAAAAAGAAGGTACCATTACTTTCTTTAGAATACATTTTATTTGCAAATGCTACTAATAAACTTCCCATATGAACAAATCCTGTTGGACTTGGTCCAAAACGAGTTACCATTGCATTTTCTTCTAAATTTCTTTCTGGATACATTTCTTCATAATACTCTCTTGTTTTAGTAATATTAGGAAATAAAATTTCAGCAAGTTCTAGTCTTTCTTCTTTATTCATAAATACACTCCCTTTGTATATTATTTTTAACTAGTATTTACCCAAAAAACACTAGGTACATTATAGCATAAAAAAAATTTTTATAGAACCCCTATTTTAAATAATAAAACCCTTTTTTTATAAAGGGCTAACTACATATTGGTTGCCCTAGTTAGATTCGAACTAACGCGTCGTGCGGTCAGAGCGCACTGCCTTACCACTTGGCCATAGGGCAATATAAATTATAATTACATTGTACATTATTTCGTAAAAAAAATAAAGTGTTTTTAGCCCGTAGCTACATTAACTTTATTTTTATTTGACTTTATTAAGATTTTTTCTGATGTTATACTACCAACTTTATTAGTATTAATTGAACGTATCTTCATAATTGGATGTTCCATAACTTCTGTGTTAGCCGTAATACTTTTTAATTTCTTTTTATTTATTTCATACGGATCTGTACTAAACAATGGATTTCTAGATTTAGTAAGTGATGTGTATACCTCTAATGATGAACAAGTCTGACTTACTTTTATATCAAATAAGCTTAAGAAACTTAAAATTGGTATTATAGCTGCATTTGAATCTCTTGATTCTGCTTTATATAAGTTTAAAACATGTGAAAAATCAAGAACATTTGATTGAAATAATTTTTTATATTCTTTTATTAATTGACTAGAAGACTTACCAACTTTTAATGTACCTCCCATCATTGAAGAGTCTAATTTCATTCTTTCGATTGAACTTAGAAATTCTCTAGCTTCATATGGTGTTGATTTTAATTTACAATCAGCTTCAATATAATCTCCTGTTGTTTTATCTATATAACATAATTTTTTTGGTTGTCTTTGTAATGTATCTTTTTTCATATTTTTTCCTTTCATTTCATACTCCCCCTTTCAAAATGCTCCGTTATTATACAATAAAAACTACATTTTGTCAAGTTTAACCGCTCATCAGTATTATATGTTAATTAATGAGATATTTGTCATAAAAAATAAAAAGTATTAGAAAAAAATCTAATACTGCTTCATTTAGTATGATAGTGGTAAATAGTTTATCAGTAATTTGATAACTACTCACTGCTCATTAATAATATCACATTTTTAAAAATATGGCAAAGAAATTTTGCTTTTTTATAAAATTATTTATTATCAATTGATGACTTGATCTTCTTTTGTATATAATTTTCTATAACAGTCACAAGTCTTTATTAAATCTCTATGAACTCCTGTAGCATATACTTTTCCCGCTTTGATTACATGAATGACATCTGAATCTATTATAGTAGATAATCTGTGAGCTATTATTATTACGGTATGATTTTTAGATAAATTATCAATTGTTTTCTTTATTATTTCTTGTGATTCATTGTCAAGGGCACTGGTTGCTTCATCAAAGAGAATTACTTTTGATTTTTTTAACAACGTTCTAGCAATAGATAGTCTTTGTTTCTGCCCACCAGACAAATTAACTCCACCTTCTCCTAATAAAGTGTCATATCCGTTAGGCAAACTTTGAATGTAACCATCAATACATGTTAACTTGCAATATTCTTTGACCTGTTCTTTTGTAACTTTAGGATCTAATATTTTAAAATTTTCATAGATAGTTCTATTAAAAATAAATGGTTCCTGTCTAATGATGGAAATATTATTTCTTAATGAGTCTTCAGTTAAGTTTTTTATATTAACTCCATCTAAAGTAATTTCTCCTTTTATGGGTTCAAACAATCTGGTTATTAAGTTAAATAGAGTTGTTTTACCTCCACCTGAAGAACCTACTATAGCAATTTTTTTATTTGGTTCAAATTTAATGTTAAAATCTTTTAAAATTGTAGCCTCATCAGGATAAGCAAATTCTACATCTTTAAATTCTATAACTCCATTTGCATCATTTAATTCTGTATTACCATATTGAACATCTTCAAACTTTTCATTTTGTAATATTTCATTAATTCTTTCTAAAGATACATCTAGATCTTGATATTTTTTTGCAAAATCAGTTATAGCTTGTAATATATAAGTATATTGGTAAATATAATAAGTCATTGCGATAAAAAAGGAAATTGTTAATTTATTTTGACTAATTAGAATTGCACAGGTGGCAAAAACACCAACTTCTAATAGGCTTCTAAATAGTTGAGATATCATAGTAAATGTCACTTGAACTTTATTCTCAGCTATTGATCTTGATAATAAATCAGAAATGATGGATTTTACATCTTTCTTTAATGTATTAGCAATTCCTAATACTGTGATTTCTCTATATCCTCTAATAGATTCGTTGGTAACAGATGTATACTTATCGATTGTTTCCTTTTTATCTTTTTTTATAATTTTTAATTTAGATTGAAAGAATTTTATGATATAAGAAAAAACAATTAAAAAGATAATAATTTCAATTCCTAATATCCATGAATTTAAAAATATGTAGATTAATAAAACGGCTGCGGAAATTACATATGATGCGATATTCATTAATTGATCAATGCTGCCAACAATGTTTTCTGTATCGTTAGTTATTCTATTTATTACTTCGCCTGAGGACATTTTTTCATATGCATATGCAGGTAATTTCATTGCTTTATCATAGGTATCAAAACCAATTTTTCTTGATATTATAATTTGATTTTTATTTGACAAATACTCTCTGATTCTATTGATGATATTACTAATTATTTCAATTGTTATATAAATAAGTAGTAATAGTAATGCCTTTTTTATTTTACCTGATATTAATGATTGTGTAACTTCTCCGATTATTCCTCCGTATATAATTGTTCCTAAATCAGTTAATAACATCATTAAAAAACATATTATATATAGCAGTTTATACTTTTTAAAATATGGTAATATTTTTATAATATTATTTTTCTTTTGCTTCTTTTTTCTCATACTATCACTTCTTTAATGCTTTAAATATAAAATAAAAACTCTTGAAATTCAAGAGTTAAATTCTTATTGGTAGCGACGGAGGGAATTGAACCCCCGACCTTCTGGGTATGAACCAGACGCTCTAGCCAGCTGAGCTACATCGCCATTTCGAACTGCATTATGAGTATATCAAAAAATATTGTCAAAGTAAACCCTTTTTTTCAATTTTTCAAAGTTTCTCTTTATTTTTCTTTACACTTTAGATATTTAATCATATAATATTAATACATGCAAGATGAAAGGATGATTTAGATGAGACAACAATATACTGGTCCTATTAAACGTATAACGGCGTATAATGCAAAGAAGTGTGATTCTCATTTTGAATATGAAACTAAAGAAGAGGTTTTAGATGATAAAGCAATTTTTCATTATAATATGTTAGGAGTATTAATACTTTCCCAAAATAAAACTCCAATGGTTATAGAAGATGAATTATACGATTTCTTCCAACATGATTTTTCAAGAAATAGTGATGCTACATATTCTTATACATGTGTTAATCCAGATGAATTAACTCCTATTAAACAAGAATCAAATGGATTTAGTAAAAGAAAAACTTTATTTAAAAAGTAAAAAAGACTTTACCAAAATAATAGTAGATATAGTTTATAAAAAAGTGCCTGCGATAATGGTGCTTTTATTTTGAATTTTGGTCTTTTCTTTTCTATCTCAGTACTGACTTTTTTAACTATGGACTCTGTACTATTTTTTTCAATTAAATTAAAAATTTTTCTTTGTTTTTTGTTTATTTTATAAATTTCTTGCGATGATAAATCTGTGTTCTTTAAATTATCTTCTTTATTGTCAATCATCACTCTATTAAATCCGGTATTATAAGCTCCTGGTTCTATAAGTGAAATAGTGATATTTTTTATGTTTTTATCTTTTAATTCTTTTTTTATGGTCATTGCAAGCATAGTAATTGCGGCTTTTGAAGATGTATAACAGCCTAAATATGGAATTGGAAGAACTGATGCAAGTGATGAAGTAACAAATATTTTTGCGGTCTTTTTCTCTTTAATCTTTTTCTGGTAAAATTCTTGAATCAAAGCAAAATTAGAAAATACATTTGTTTCATAATTTTTTCTTAAAATATCTATGTCTATATCTAAAATAGATCCTCCTTCTCCTATTCCAGCATGAGACACTAAACAATCTATATCAATTTTATTTATTAAATCTCTGTCTTCACTACTAGTGATATCCATTTTAAAAACTAAAATGTTTAATTTTTCTGTTTTAATCTTTTTTTTAACAGTTTCTTTTTGCTTTTCTGTATGTGTTGTTATATAAACTGTATGGTTTTTATTAGCTAAGTTTTTTGCTAGATCAAAACCTATACCAGAAGTTGCTCCTGTTATTAGTATTTTCATATCATCACCATTTTTATTATAAACAAAAAAGGAACTTTTATTAGTGAGTTCCTCTTTGCATGGTGAATGAAACACCTTTTTTCTCGTTTTTTACTATAATGTCGTAGCCCATTAAATTTAGAGTTTTCTTTACTATTGATAAACCTAGACCAAATTCTCCTTTCATACCTTTTCTAAAAGGAGAAAATATACCAGATAAGAAATCATCATCAATATTTTCACCGTCATTATATAGAGTGAGTTTATTTTGCTTTGCAGTTATTTTAATAGTTTTTTCTGCATATCGCATAAAATTACTTAAAAGATTGTCTAAAATTGTTTCCCAATGTTCATATGTTCCATAGTATTTTGATTTTTTATCAACCTCTAGGATAAAATTTATGTCTTTTCTGTGAAATTTAAATTTTTCTACTTCTTTATTTAATATGGATTTCATATCAACTGGTTCTACTTCAATTTCTTTTACTTCTTTTAAATAATCTAATTTATTTAAGTAAAGAAGTGAGTGTACTTTTTGTTCTAATTTTTCGGACTGTTCTTTTATAATTTTTAGAGCTGTTTGTTCATCTTCAACTCCGTCTTCAACAGCCTCAACATATGATTTTATTACGGTAAGTGGTGTTTTAAAATCATGTGAAATATTTTGATACATACGGTTTCTATATTGTTCTTGATTAACTAATGATACTCGCATATCTTCTATCGCAATAGCGAGTGACTTTATTTCATCATCTGTTGTGAAATCGATAGTATGAGTGTAATCTAGATTATCGATGTTATCTATTTTATTTTTTAATTGTTGAATTTTACTAACAATTATTGATATCCATAGTATTAATATTAACCCTATTAAGAAACAGGTTCCTAAAACGATAGGAAAAATTGCGGATAATATTTCACCTCTCGTTTTATTAATATATGTATTATCACTAACTGCTATTTTAGTAATGTTTTTATTTTTTATTTTATAGTAATAATATATTTCATGATTATATATAAACTTTCCATGACTTTTATTTAATTTTTTTAATATTTTGCTTGGATCGTTTATACCTTTTAAACTTTTGAAGTTGTCATACATAACTACTTTATCATCAACTAAATATATATATGCAACTTCTGTATTTAATAAATCGTTATCTACATCTGTTTCAATAAATTTTAATGGTTCTCTTAAGTAAGTGTACATACTTTCTTCTGCTACCGATAGTAGTATTTTTGGTAAAACTATTCCTAAGCTAATGAAGACTATTGCAAAGATTATTCCAATCAGAAATAATAACTGTTTACTTAACTTAGCTTTCAATTTTTTCATGATAATCTGTATCCATATCCATAGATTGTACTTATATTAATTTCTTTCAATTTCTTTCTAAGTCTTCTAACTAAATCATCTACTACTCTATCTGATCCAAAATAATCATCTCCCCATACTGAGGATAAGATTTCTTCTCTGGAGAAACTTTTACCAATATTATTTATAAATAATAGTAATAAGTCAAACTCTAATGTTGTTAATTTAATTTCTTTATTATCTTTTTCTACTATTCTTCTACCTAGATCTATATCATAAGAAAGGTATTTGATTTTTTCTGTTTCCTTTTCACTATAAACTCTTTTTATAATGTTACCTACTCTTAAGACTAATTCTTTAGGTGAGAATGGTTTTGTTATATAATCATCACTACCTAGTTCTAAACCTAAGATTTTATCTAAGTCTTGATCTCTAGCTGATGTAAAAATAACTGGTACGTTTTTATCTTTTTCTCTAATTTCTTTGATTATACCATAGCCATTTACATCATCTTCTAACATAATATCTAGTATCCAAAGATCTACCTTACCACCTATGTAGTCAATTGCATCTTTTCCTTTAGAAAAACAAACAACTTCATATCCTGCTTTTTCTAGATAAGTTTTTATTAATGATGATAGATCCTTTTCATCTTCTACGTAACATATTGTATGCATATTATCACCTACTACGTTTTATAGTATATCACGAATTATTATATTTCTCTATCTTATAAATATCCTCTCCTTTATTTATATTGAATAGTTATTGTTATTGCTTTATTCATTATAGCCTTATACTTTCTGCCTCCTTTCTTGATTTTATTGTAGCAATTAAATTACAAATAAATATCAAAAAAATATGTGAAAATATGTGAAAAGAGAAGTTATAAACTTCTCTTTATTGTTTTTAGATAATGTTACTTAATTATTTCTCTTACTTTATCAATTAGGTGAGATACTGAAGCACAACTCATAAAACAGATAACATCTCCTGAGTAATTTTTTAAAACTATTGGGTTTTTCTCATCAAGTATTTCAGCATCTTTTATTTTTTCAGTAATTAGAATTGAACTAACTCCTGGGTAATCTTCTTGTTTTTCTCTATTACAATCTATTTCGGTTAGGAAAACTTTATCTGCAATATTTAAGGCAGAAGCAAATTCTTCAGTAAAGTCTTTAGTTCTTGAATAAGTGTTTGGTTTAAAAACAACAACTATTTTCCTATCTGGATACTTTTGTCTAACCCCCTCTAAAGTTACCTTTATTTCTGTTGGGTGGTGAGCATAGTCATCTATAATTGTAGTAGTACCAACCTCTTCTATTTGGAATCTTCTTTCAGCGTTATGAAATGTTTTTAAACTGTTCTTAATACTATTAATAGGAATTCCTAATTCTCTACACATCGTGATAGCTGCTGCTGTATTTAAAACCATATGTTCTCCATATAAAGGAACTTCAAAACTATCAAATAGTTCATTATTTATATATAAATCAAATGATGAACCATTTTCACCTAATTTCTCGTTTCTTATAACTACGTCATTGTTATCATTAAATCCATAAAATATGACATTGTCATTAAAATGAATTTTTCTGATTTCTTTGTTATCACCACAAGCAACTATTTTTTTCTTTGTTTGAGATGCAAACTTTTCAAATGTTGTTCTGATATCATCAATATCTTTATAAATTTCAAGATGTTCTCTTTCAATGTTAGTAATAATACTATAAGCTGGATGATATGCTAAAAAATGACGATTAAATTCATCTGATTCTAAAACAAAATATTTGTTCTTTTTATCTGCATAACCATCACCTGCTCCTATAAAGTAGTTACAACCAACACTATCTTCTAGAATGTGGCGAATAAGTGATGAAGTTGTTGTTTTACCATGAGTACCAGATACACCAATAGTTTCAAACATATCAACTATGTCACCAACTATTTCATTATATTTTTTTATTTTTAAACCTAATTTTTTCATTCTTTGAATTTCAGGATGATTCTCACTAAAAGCCACAGAATATGTAACAATAGTATCCTTATCTATATCATGTTCTCCATCATAATAAATTGAAATATTTCTTTCTTCTAAACCTTTTTGAGTAAATTTATAATCTTTAGCGTCGTCATATCCACTCACATCGTTACCTAAATCAGAAAGTATTTGAGCAAGTGTAGACATACCTGTTCCTTTAATTCCAATACAATAATATTTCATATTATTTACCTCTTTTCTATATATATTATAGACTATGTCTATAAAAATGTAAATGTTCTAATGGCTATTAGTATAACTGAGTGTTAGTGTTTTGCACTTATTTTTATTTATATCTTTTTTCTCAGTAGATTCAATGTTAGTTTTTTGCACTTGTTTTTATTTGTATCTTTTTTCTCAGCAGATTGGATCTGTGATATTGTTTCCAAATTGGATGGCAAGATTAAACATTCTGGCAAGTATATGTTCTTTATATTCTTATTACTTTCTAAAAAACCTTCATATATCCTTCTTGCATTAGGTAATTCTATAATATCTAATGTTTCATTGTTCCGCAAAAAATCAAATCCCAAATGTTCTGCTTTTGGTAGGTATATACTCTTTATATTTTTATTAAACTCTAGAAAGTAGTTTCCTATTTCCCTACATTCCGGTAATTCTATAGATTCTAATGCTTCATTGTTACGCAAAAAAGCTTCTTCTATAATTTCTACTTGTGGTAGATATATATTCTTTATATTTGTATTATTCTCTAAAAAGCGACCTTTTATTTTCCAACACTTTGGTAACTCTATAACTTCTAATGCTTTATTATAAGTTAAAAAGCGACCTTCTATAATTTCTACTTGTGGTAGGTATATACTCTTTATATTTTTATTAAACTCTAGAAAGTAGCGTCCTATTACCCTACACTCTGGCAACTTTATGACTTCTATTGCTTCATTGTAACGTAAAAAGTAGTCTTCTATAACTTGTGCTTGTGGTAAGTATACGTTCTTTATATTTGTATTATTTTCTAAAAAGCCCATTCCTATTTCCCTACACTCCGGTAATTCTATAACTTTCAATGTTTTATTATAAGCTAAAAAACTATTTTCTATAGTTTGTACTTGTGGTAGATATACATTCTCTATATTTTTGTTATTTTCTAGGAATTGGCTTCCTATTTCTCTACACTCCGGTAATTCTATAACTTCTAATGCTTCATTGTAATGTAAAAAATAGTCTTCTATAACTTGTGCTTTTGGTAGGTATACATTCTTTATACTTGTATTATTTTTTAGAAAGTAGTTTCCTATTTCCCTACACTCTGGTAATTCTATAACTTTTAACGCTTTATTATGATATAAAAAACTATTTTCTATGATTTGTGCCTGTGGTAATTTTAAATTGCTTAGAGTAACATTATATCGCATAAAATTATCAGATATTTTCTTTACTGTATCATTCTGATAATATATTATATTGTTATTTTTATCTAAGCTAATAAATACGCTACCATCAACAGTTTCTATTTTTATTCTTTTTTCTTCTTCATCTTTTTCAACTTCTATTTTTGTTATTTTTCCAATTGTTGAAGGAAAACTATCAATTGGTTGATAGGATTTAATCTCTTTATTTTGAAAATCTAAGATATAGTAGTCTAATAATATATATTTCCTCTTGTCTAATCTTTTTACTTCATAATTATCTATTATTATATTGTTTGGACAATAATATATATTATCTATTTCATAATTATATTTATAATATTTTTCACCTACACATACATAATTTGGTATTTCAAAATTATTACTATTACATTTTTGTGCCATCCCATAACATTTTTCAAAACTATCTGTTAAACCCGGGATAATATTGTCAAGATTATTTGAAAAAGTCGCATCGGGATTAACAACAGTATGATTATATCTATTTTTTATTGATAAATGATGTGCATCATCTCTAGTAAATTGAATGCTCAAAACTGATGTACCATATAAGTCTTGTCTTTCAGGATTATGGAAATTAGCTCTTTTTATTTCTTCTATATTTTTCTTTACTGCAAAAAAGACATAGCAGTTTTCTAGCCTTCCACCTCCAAATGTACATAATTCTTCACCTGGACTGTAATATTTTTTAAATGCTTGAATTTCATCTTCAGTATGACATTCATATAAATCATATTCTGCCTCGCTCAATAACTCTTTTGGAGTTTTGGTTATTTTTACGATTTTATCTGTTTTATAATCAAGTCTTTCATATATATAATTTTCAAATGCTACTACCAAATTATTGGAAATAAGATCGTTGTATAACTCATGTGATGCTTCAAAACTATCTAATATAACTTGTGATAGTATTCCTTCTTTTTCCAAGATTGTTGGAAAAAGTTTCCTACACAAGTGCATCATATTTTCCCCATATTTTTTCTTGATTATTTTTAAATCCTTATTCATTTTTATCACCACTAGTTCCGACCTTTAAAATCAATTAGTCCCTAAAAATACACTTATTTTATAATAAATCAACTTAAAATGCAATAAAAAAAATAGAATCATTCTATTTTTTAAATGGTATGTTTTATTTTCTTTACACTTTTTTCTAGATCTTTTTTATAGTAATGATACGTTGAACGAATAAGTAAGTATAGTGGTAATGCTACAACAATTCCTATAATCCCTGCTAGAGAACCTCCTACTGATACAACCATTATTGTAATAAGTGGATTTACATTATTTGTCTTACCATAAATCTTAGGAGAAATTACATATCCGTCTAATTGTGGGAATACTAAACAGATAATTATTGTGCCTATTAAAACAGGAGTGGATACAACTGCAGCAGTTATTATTCCAATTATGTTAGTGATCAAACCTCCAAAATATGGAATTACAGTTGTAAGACAAGCTAGTATTCCTAAAAGTAACCAGTTTGGATGTCCAACCAACCAGAATAATAGAGAGTATTCGATTAATTGAATTAACATAAAGATACTTAATCCTTTAACATAATTACCTATTTCATTATCTAGACATTTAATATATCCATAAGTTTTTTTAGAAATAGTTAGTGTTATTTCTTTTGTTTTTTCTCTTATGTTTTCCATATCTGCTAAAAAGTATATCCAAGCTATGAAACCTACTACAAATTTACCAATAAAACCAATTGATTTATTAACAACGCTAATTGTTCCAGTTGATAAGACATTACCTATATTACTAATAGCTGTATTTAAATAGTCAGTTATTTTTATTTGAAAATTTCCTAGATTCAAGTTAAAGTTTTTACCTAAGTCTTTTGTGACGGTTAAAATTGTTTTAGAAAGCAAAATCAATTGATCATATATAAGTGGTAGAGTTATTACTACAAGTGAAGTAATGATTAATATTACAGCAATTGTTACTATAAAAACAGCTAATGATTTTTTAAATCCTTTCTTAGTTAAGAATCTTATAATTGGTGTAAAGGCATAAGCAAATGCAAAAGCAATTATAAATGGTGCTAATACAGATATTATAATTGATAATATATTCCACCACATACCTATATTTGATACACCTATATATAAAAGAAGCATTAAAGCTGTAAAATTAATAATTTTATAATTTAATTTGTTTGAAAACATATTATCACCTTTCTAACATAATGGTAATTGGACCATCATTTGTAATAGAAACTTCCATTTCACTTTGAAATATTCCGGTTTCTACCTTGATATATTTACTAAGTTTTTCATTAAACTTTTGATACAGAATTGATGCTTCTTTACTATTTAATGCCTTTATGTAACTTGGTCTATTTCCTTTTTTAGTATCAGCGTATAACGTAAATTGTGAAATTGATAAAACCTCGCCATTAGTTTCTAAAATATTACGATTCATTACATTGTTATCGTCATCAAATATTCTTAGTTTTAATATCTTTTGTATCATATAATCTATATTTTCTTCTGAATCACCAGTAGTAAACCCTACAAATAAAACCATTCCCTTTGATATTTGTCCTACTACTTTGTTATCAACTTTTACTGATGATTTTTTAGATCTTTGTACTAAGACTCTCATCGCATTACTCTTTCTATTTTATAAATATATGATTGTTTATTAAGCTCTAAAACAACTTTTTCTAAGTGCTCTAAATCTCTTACGAAGATTGCTAACTCATAAGTAAATCCCTCTGGTTTAGAAATGGCTTTTATACTGTTTATACTAACATTCATAATAGATGTTCTTTGAACTATTTCGGCCATTTTATTATCCTGGGTATTTGTATATAACATTAGTAAAGCTAAATAACGTTTTTCTTTGGTTGTATCCTTATTCCAAGATACTGAAACTGTTCTATTATCAAGCATGGCTAAGTTATGACAATTAGCACGATGTACACTTATTCCATTACCCTTTGTAATATATCCTATAATTTCATCACCAAATACAGGATTACAACAATTGGCTAGGTTTACTTTTACTTTATCTATACCTGCAACTATAATATCCGCTTCTATTTGTTTTGATGTTATTTTAACAATCTTTGGAACTGGTATTTCTTGATATTTATCGATAACATTAACTACTGAATTTACTGCATTTTTACCATTTCCAACAGATAAGTATATTTCATCTAAATCTTTAACTTTGATAGCATCACATATTTTAGCAATGTTTTCTTCTGTGAAAAACTCTGAAAACACTAGTTTTCTGCGACGTAATTCTTTCTCGATAGCATACTTACCACGTTCAATATTTAACTCTCTTTCATTTTTAGAAAAGTAACTTCTGATTTTATTTTTTGTTTGAGTTGCTTTAGCAATATTAAGCCATTCTTTAGATGGAGTTGAATTTTTATTTGTATTTATTTTTACAATATCGTTGTTTTTTAATTCGTAGTTTAATGGAACAATACTATTATTTACAATTGCTCCAACCATTGTTTCCCCTACTTTAGTATGGACTTTATAAGCAAAATCAATTGGAGTAGATCCTTTAGGTAACTCGAATATGTCACCTTTTGGTGTAAATACATAAATGTTGTTGTTTAATACTTCGTCTTTAACGCTATGAACAAATTCTTCGCTACTCATTTTATCGTTATTAAGATCCATTATAGCTTTAAAAAATTGTAGTTTTTGTTCTGTAGTTGATTGCATAGATACTTTAGCATCTTTATTTTCTTTATATGCCCAATGTGACGCTATACCATTTTCTGCTACTTCATCCATTGCATATGTTCTTATTTGGATTTCAAATAGGTATCCATCAAGCCCAAATACAGTAGTATGTAGAGATTGATACATATTTGGTTTTGGCATTGCTATATAATCTTTAAATCTTCTTGGCAATGGTCTAAATTTAGAATGGATCAATCCTAATGCTAAATAACATTCTTGCTCTGTATCAACTAAAATTCTAAGAGCTAATAAATCATAAATATCAGAAAATTTCTTTCCTTTATTTAGTTTATTATAGATACTATAAATACTTTTGCTACGTCCTTTTATTTCATGGACTATATTATGATCAGTTAGAAGATTGGTTACTTCTTGCATCATTTCATAAACTGTTTTATCACGTTCTAATTTTGTTTTATTTAACTTCTCAGCAATATCATAAAATACATCTGGTTTCAAATATCTAAGAGATAAATCTTCTAGTTCACTCTTTATTTTATGAATTCCTAGGTGATCACCTAAAGGAGCTAAAATTTCTAAGGCTTCTTTAGCAATCTTTTTTTGTTTAACCTCTGGCAAAGCCCAAAGAGTTCTCATATTATGTAATCTATCTGCAAGTTTAATTATGATAACTCTTACATCTTCACTTATACCAACTATTATTTTTTTGTAATAATCAATCAAATATTCATTTTCAGTAGAGAAATGTATTTTTGATAATTTAGTAACTCCTTCTACTAATTTAGTTACTTCAGAACCAAATAATTCTTCCATTTCTTCGTAAGTACAATCAGTATCTTCTAATACGTCGTGTAATAATCCTGCTTTAATTGTTGCACTATCTGCATAAATTGTAGTTAAGATAATAGCAACATTAATTGGATGGATAATATATGGTTCTCCACTTTTTCTGAATTGACCTGCATGCTTTTTATTAGCAAATTCGTAAGCTGATACAATACTTTCTATTTCTTTTTCATCTGTTATATATGTTTTAAGTTTTACGACTAAATCGTCAATAGTTGTTGTATCTTTTTCTTTTGACAAGGAAATCGCCTCCTTAACAATTAACCCCTTTTACTTTTTTTTCTTCAAATTCATCTGTATAAATTCTTTTTGGTTTCTTTTTCTTCATTAAATCTTTTTCTTCTATTTTTATAAATAAGACAGTTGCAATAAATATAGAAGAATAAGTTCCTGAAATAAGACCAAATAGCATTGCTAAATTAAATGTAAGAATGCCACTTGAACCAAGGAATATCAAAGATAGTACTGGTAATATTGTAGTAAATGATGTATTTATAGTTCTAGTAAATGTTTCTTGAATGCTTTTATTACAAATTCTAACTAAACTTGATTTTGTAATCTTCTTTTCTTCTTTTAAATTTTCTCTAATTCTATCAAAGCCTACTATTGTATCATTTACTGAATAACCGATAATTGCTAGGATTGCTGCAATGAACATAACTGATATTTCTATATGGAAGATTGCAAATAATGCAAAAACTATACAAACATCATGAACTAGTGCAACAACAGCGGCAACAGCATAACTGAATTTAAATCTAAATGATAAATAAATAATAATTCCAATCATAGCTAATAATACTGATAAAATTGCATTCTTAGTAAGTTCTTGTTTTACTATATTTGAAACAACACCAATGTTTACTTTTGCATCGTATTTATCTTCAAAATAATTTGTAACACGTTTAATTCTATTAGCCTTTAGAACATTATCAACACGAATGGTTGCTTCTTCATTTGAGATATCTATATCAGCTACTTTTAAATTTAATTCTTTTAAATCTTTATTTAACTCTTTTTTTGTTAATTTTTCTGATGTGTCAATAGTAATGTTACTACCAGCTTTGTAATCTATTCCAAGATTAAGTCCATCTTTTCCAAAGAATACTAATCCTAAGCAGATGATTGCTAAAGATAAGGAAACAAGTTTTTTTGTATGTTTTAAGAAATCAATGTTCTTAAATGGCTCTACTTTTACTTTTTCGTTCTTACTTATATCTGGTATATCTTCTCCTTTTACTCTTATGAATAAATTAGTTTTATCATCAAAGTAACCAGTTTTTACAAATAATTTTAATAATAATCTAGTAATTACAACCATTGTAAACATTGTTACGGCAACAGTGATAATTAGAACAGTTGCAAAACCTTTTACACTACTTTCTCCATAAACAAACATAATGATTGCTACTAAAAGTGTAGTTAGGTTCGAATCTAAGATTGCGCTTAAAGATGATTTAGTTCCTTCTTTAAATGCATGTTCAAGACTTTTACCTTTATATAATTCGTCTTTAATACGTGAAAATGTAATAACATTGGCATCAACTGCCATACCAATACCTAATACTAAAGCGGCAATACCTGGTAGAGTTAGAACTCCTCCAATTAACCAGAATACTGCAAATACTAGGAATGTATATAAAATCATTGCAATGCTTGAAACAATTCCAGCAAAATGATATACAAGCACTAATAAAATTATGATTAGTACTACTCCAACAATTCCAGCAATTAATGTTTTTGATAAAGTAGCATCACCAAATGATGCACCAACTGTTTGAGAAGAAACTTCAGTTAATTTTGATGGTAGAGAACCGCTATTAATTAAATCAACTAAATTATCTACCTCTTCATCGGTAAAGTTACCTTGAATAATTACATCTGAAGCAAAGCCTTGAGATACAGTAGCAGCACTCAAACAATTTGAATCCTCACTACCACAAGTTGATGATTCACTACTGTAGCTATCCTTTCCTTCTTCATAATCTAACCAAATAACCATTGTATTATTTTGTTTTTTTGATAGTTTATTAGTAACATCATAGAATTTATCTTTATCTTTAACACTTAAAGATACTGCGGGGTTTCCACTGGCATCTTGAGAAACTTTAGCATTTCCTGCTTTTAATACATCACTTGTCATTAACAAGTTATCTTCTGTATCTCTAAATGATAAAGTGGCAACAGTTGATAATTGATTTCTAGCTTGATCTGGGTTCTTTACACCAGCAAGTTTTACTCTTATTTTATCGTTACCCTCTAAGATAATTTCTGGTTCACTAACACCTAGAGAATCAATTCTTTTACTTAAAGTTTTATAAGTGGCAGTAAGTTTATCTTTTGTCATTTTAGAACCATCAATACTTTCAACTTTATATAAAACTTCAAAACCACCTTGTAAATCTAAACCAAAATTTAAATTATTAAAAATAGGTATAAAACTAAAACAGATTCCTACTGTAATTAGTAATAAAACTATTGTTGTAATAATTACATTTCTTTTTTTATTTTTATTATTTTTCTTTTTCATGTTAAACACCTCTTTTGTTTTTATCTTCTAAATATTTTGCTAATCTTCTATTATCAATGTGAATAATATCACTTACTATATCTGATAACATTAAATTACTAGATTTTTGCCATTTATTTACACTTAGATATTCCCAAATGTCTTTTTCGGTTATATTTTTATAGTTTAATCTTTTTAATTCTTGAAGTTTAGCATTTAAAGCTGGTCTCACTCTAATATAAAGTTCTTCTTGCGTTTTAAAAGAAAGATCCATAATACTATCACCTTTTTCTTTAACACTACCATTATATCTAAAAATTGGCAAAAATAAAAGGAAAAGAAGAAATTATTTAACTCTTTTCCTGATCTAAATCATTACTTTTTAGTTGAGCTCTTGGAAAACTATTAAAATATACTTCTTTTAACCTATCTGTAGTAACGTGGGTATATACTTGTGTGGCACTGATACTTTCATGGCCTAAAAGTTTTTGAACAGTTAATAAATCACAACCTTCATTTAATAAGTGTGTAGCAAATGAGTGTCTAATCATATGGGGTGATATATTTTTAGTAAGAGAGGTCTTTTTTATTAACTCATTTAGAATGTATCTAACACCTCTTTCAGTTAGTTTTTCTCCTAAATGATTTATAAATAAGTAATCAATTTTGTTGCTATTTAGACTAATACGCCCATCTTTTAAATATAGATTTAATATATCTTCACAATATTCTCCATATTCAACATTTCTTTCTCTATTACCTTTTCCTAGGATCAAAATGGTTCTATTTGATCTATTAATATCACTTAATTTGATATTTACAAGTTCACCAACTCTTATTCCTGTTGCATAAAGCATTTCTAAAATAAGAGAATCTCTTTGCCCTTTAGGAGTTCTTGTATCTGGTACTGTAAATAATTCTTCTAATTCATTATACTCAAAATATCTAGGTAATTTTTTTGCTTTCTTGGGACCATTTATTAATAAAAACACGTTGTTTTTAACTTTATTTTCTACCGAAAGATATTTGAAAAAGCCTCTTAAGGAACTTAGTTTTCTATCAATTGAAGAATTCTTATTTTTTTTGTCATCTTTTAAATACATTAAATAAAACCTGATATCGTTATACTCTATATCTAAATATGAAATATTTTCTCTTTCACAATAATTTATAAATTCAATTATATCTTCTTCATAATTTTTTATTGTATATTTAGAATATCCTTTTTGATAAGAAAGATAATCTAAGTAATCTTCTACATTTTTATCCATATAAACCACCATAATTATTATACTAAAAAAATCCCATCTTAGGACCTTTTTATTTATTTTAATGAATTTATTTCTTCTTCTGATAATCCAGTTGAACTAGCAATAATAGATATATCTACTTTATTTTTTAATAAATTTTTAGCTATTTCAATATTTCTTTCACTTTTACCTTCAGTTCTTCCTTCTGCCTTTCCTTGTGATAGCCCATCTCTATATCCTTGATCTCTTAAGGCCCACTCTTTATCGTATGCTTCTCCTA